>NZ_JBHXNW010000088.1:0-35311 GCF_042717365.1 Streptomyces sp. NPDC058534 | reverse complement strand
TCGTGGGAGAGCACCACGACGCCGGGGGCGGCGCCGTCCTCGACCCGGTCGACGATGGTGCGGGTGCCGGGGGTGGTCCAGTCGAGGGTGTCCACGGTCCAGGCCAGCGGCTCCATGCCCAGCTCTGCGCCGAGCCGGAAGGCGTTGCGGTTCCACGCCCCGTACGGTGCCCGGAACCAGCGGGGCGGCTCACCATACGCCTTGTCGATCACCTCGCTGGTGCGCTCCATCTCGGAGCGGATGCGACGCCGGGAGAGACTGGTCAGCAGGGGGTGGGACCAGGTGTGGTTGCCGACCACGTGCCCCTCGTCGGCCATCCGGGAGAGCAGGTCCCGGTTGAAGTCGGCCATCTCCCCGCACACGAAGAACGTCGCGCGCACGTCGTACTTGGCCAGGGTGTCCAGGATGTCCGGCGTGTACTCGGGGTCCGGTCCGTCGTCGAAGGTGAGCAGCATGGTGCGGCCCCGGCCCGTCATGCGCAGGATCGGCTCGCTGCGGACCGGTGGCCGCCCGGGTGCGGTGCCAGGCGCGCCGTTTCCGGTCAGGGGCTGGAGGCGGTAGGCGGAGGGTTTGAGGGGGCTGCGCCGCGGGGGCCCGGGAGCGGGCGCGGCCGGCGGGGCGGGGCCGTTTCCGAGGCCCGCGGCGAGTGCGCCGCCGGTACCGGCCGCCGCCGCGGCCGCGGCGGCGGCGAGCAGCCTCCGGCGCGGGAGCAACTGATCCTTCTTCATGACTCATCACTCGCCCGGTCACGGACCGGCGCACCTGAGCAACACCGGTGCGGCGGCACGGAACCACCCGCCCGGCGCAAGATCACCAACGGCTCCGATAGCCTCACCGCGTGACGGAACAGCACTCCCATCAGTTCGAACGGGGCACGGACGGGCCGAAGGTCATCGTCGTCGGTGTCGACGGCTCCGACTCCTCGCTCAGGGCCGCGGCCTACGCCGGCGGTCAGGCCCGGCGCCAGGGCGCGCTGCTCGCGGTCGTGTACGTGCAGCCGATGCTGGCCGGGGGCGCGGCGCTCGGGGCGCCGGTTGCGGAGACCACCGACGAGATCGCCGAGGACCTGGTGGCCCAGATCCGGGAGGCGACCGAGCGGGTGAAGGGGATATTCGACATCCGCTGGGAGTTCCACACCTTCCGCGGCGACCCCTACAACGGCCTGGTGGCTACGGCCGACCAGCTGAAGGCGGACGCGGTGGTGGTGGGCGCCTCCGAGCAGGCGGGACACCGGTTCGTCGGCTCCGTGGCGGTGCGGCTGGTGAAGGCGGGGCGCTGGCCGGTGACCGTGGTGCCGTAGCGGCTCCCCGACGCGGTGTGCGTCGCGGCTTCCGTAGCGGGCGTGTGTGAGTCATCATGATCCACCGTCAGCCGTTTGCCGTTCACAAAGAGGTGAGGCGCATGGCCCGGTTCCGCATGGGTGAGGGTGTTCTCCGCCGCAAACCCATCGAACACATCGAGGAGACGGAGCGCGGCGGGGGCCTGGAACGCTCGCTGGGGTTGTGGCAACTGACCGCGATCGGCGTGGGCGGCATCATCGGGGCCGGCATCTTCACGCTGGCCGGCACGGTCGCCAACGGCACGGCGGGTCCCGCCGTCCTCGTGTCCTTCCTCATCGCGGGCGTCGCGAGCGCGGCGGCCGCGCTGTCGTACGCCGAGTTCGCCGGGCTGATCCCGAAGGCGGGCTCCGCGTACACCTACGGCTACGCCGTCCTCGGGGAGCTGGTGGGCTGGTTCATCGGCTGGGACCTCCTGCTGGAGTACACGGCGATCGTGGCGGTGGTCGCGATCGGCATCTCCGGCTACTTCAGCTTCCTGGTCAACGAGATGGGCGCCGACCTGCCGAACTGGATGCTGGGCGCGCCCGGCACCGGGGACGGCCACCGGATCGACCTGTTCGCGGCCGTGCTGTGCCTGCTGATCGCCTATCTGCTGACCCTGGGCATCAAGAACGCGGCCCGGTTCGAGATGGTCGTGGTGGTACTGAAGGTGCTGGTGGTGCTGCTGGTGATCGCGGTCGGCGTCTTCCACATCAACACCTCGAACTACAACCCGTTCTTCCCGTACGGGGTCGGCGGCGCGTTCACCGGTGCGGCGACGGTGTTCTTCGCGGTCTTCGGTTACGACGCCATGTCGACGGCGGCCGAGGAGTCCAAGGACGCCCAGCGCCACATGCCGAAGGCGATCATCTACTCCCTGGTCATCTCGATGGTGCTGTACGTGGCGGCCTGCCTGGTCCTCACCGGCATGCAGAACTACAAGGAAATCGACCCGGAGAGCGGCTTCTCCACGGCGTTCAAGTCGGTGGGTCTGGGCGGGCTGGCGGACATCATCGCGGTGGGCGCCATCATCGGCATCCTGACCGTGATGTTCACGTTCATGCTGGGTGTCACCCGCGTGTGGTTCTCCATGTCGCGGGACGGACTGCTGCCCAAGTGGTTCGCCAAGACGCACCCGACGCGGCACGTGCCGACCCGGGTCACCTGGATCGTCGGTGTCGCGTCGGCCGCGATCGCCGGGTTCCTGCCGATCGGCGAGGCGGCCGAGCTGACCAACATCGGCATCCTGCTGGCGTTCGTGGTGGTGTGCGCGGCGGTGATCGTGCTGCGCTACCGCCAGCCGGACCTGCCGCGCACCTTCCGCACCCCGTTCATGCCGTTCGTGCCGGCGGTCGGCATCGTCTTCTCGATCTGGCTGATCACGTTCCTGCAGTGGCAGACCTGGGCGCGGTTCGCCGTGTGGTTCCTGCTGGGTCTGGTGGTCTACTTCGCCTACTCGTACCGGAAGTCGGAACTGGCGCGCCGTTAGAGGGTGCGCAGGAAGCCGGTGACGATCTCGTCGAAGACCTCGGGCCGCTCCATGTTCGGGTAGTGCGCGGCGCCTTCGACGATGACGGAACGGCCGTCCGGGACCGTGCGGGCGAGCCGTTCCGCCTCGGCGATCAGGTCGGGCGCGTCCAGGGCGCCGTTGACGGTGAGCACCGGGACGTCGATCTTCGGGACGCGGGCCCAGGTACCGGTCAGGGGCACGTGGTGGTTCTCCTCGTCCGGGGTGTGCTTGGCGAGGGTGCCGAGGGCCATCTCGCGCAGTCGGCGCAGGATGTCCGGGTCGACGTCGTCGGGCCCGCGGTGTTCTCCGGGCACGAAGCGCAGGAACGCGGCGAGCCAGCCCTCGACGTCGCCGGCGCCGAGGGCGCGGGCCTGCTCGGCCCGGACCTGCCGCACCCACGGGTCGGTGTACTCGAACTCGCTGGTGGCGGCCCCGCAGACGACCACCGCGCGGACCAGCTCCGGGTACTCCAGCACCGTGTCGGTGGCGATGGCCCCGCCCATCGACACGCCGACGAGCACCGCGGGCCCGGCGTCGAGGTGGCGCAGCAGGGCGGCGAGGTCGTCGGCCCACCGGAAGGGCCGGGCCGCGTTGGCGGAGGCGCCGTGGCCACGGACGTCGGGTGCGATCACGCGGTGTCCCGCGGCCGCCAGGGCCGGAATCCGGGCGTCGAAGATCCGGTGGTCGGCGAACCCGGAGTGCAGCAGGACGACCGGGTCCCGGCCCCGGGCAGTCAGCCGGATCAGCGACGACCGGCGGTGCGCCGGGTTCGGGATGCTCTCCACCAGGCCGGCGGCCGCCCCGTCGTCGACCATCCGCTGGACGAACTGGCGGCTGATCGACTGGGCCCGGCCCATCCCTGGGGCACGGTCATCGGCCCGCCACGGTGCAGCAGGGTCAGCACGGCGCGGACGCCGTTCGGAGAGGCCGTCCGCGGCCAGACCCTGCTCGACGCCGCGCTGCGCCGGCCGGTAGCGGGGGCCGACCAGGTCGTACACCTCGGTGAGCCGGCGTGCGAACGCGTCCGGGGGGAGTTGTCCTCGACCGGGAACACCTGCTGCTGCGCGAGGTCGACGGCGGTCTCACGGACGCCGACGTCACCACCTGCCTGCGGGTGCTCGGGGCGATGCTGACGGCCCTCGACGACGTCGACGACTCCTGAGCTACTTCCCCATCACCAGCCCGGGGGGGGGCCCCCCCCCCCCCGGCGGGTCCGGGCGGCGGGGGGGGGGCGCCCGCCCGAGCACGCCCCCCCCAACCCCCCCGCCGGGGGGGTGCGGGGGGCTTTGCGCCCCCCCCCCCCCGCGCCCCACCACACCGTAGCCACCCCCCAACCCCCCCCCCCCCGCCGGCCGCGCCCCGGCCGCGGACGACGTCGCGGATGCGGTCGCGCACGGCACGTACCTCGGCGCCCTTCTCCAGCGCCTGGTTGAGGTTCACCACCCGGCCGGCGTCGACGTCGAACAGCTGCGGGACGAACTCCGCCTTCGTCACCCGCCAGCGTTCGCCGGTCCGGGCGGGCGGGGCGAAGGTGAAGCGGCCGATGGTCGACTGGTTGCCGCGCGGATCGCGGGCGCCCGCGTCGTTGGTCATCTCGCCGGCGATCTGGTCGCCCATGCCGTAGATCACCCAGGTGCCGTTGACCTTCTCGTACGCCTGCGGGACGTGGGCGTGGGTGCCGAGGATCAGGTCGATGTCGGGGCGGTCGCCGGTGTGTGCGGCGGTGAGGCTCTCGGCCAGGGCCAACTGGTCGCCGTCGGGCTCGTCCTGCCACTCGGTGCCCCAGTGCATGGACACGACGACGACGTCCGCGCCGGCCTCCCGGGCGGTCCGCGCGTCGGCGATGATCCGCTCCTCGTCGATCACGCCGACCGCCCAGGGCTGCCCGTCGGGCAGGGGGTGGCCGTTGGTGTGGAGGGTGTAGGAGAGGTGGGCGACCTCGGCGCGGCCCACGCGCAGGACCGTCGTGGTGCGCGACTCGGCCTCGGTGCGCGCCGTCCCGGCGTGCCGCACCCCGGCCCGGTCGAGGGCGTCCAGGGTCCGGCGGATGCCGTCGGCGCCGTCGTCGACGCTGTGGTTGGAGGCGGTGGAGCAGCCGTCGTAGCCGGTGGCGGCCAGCGCCTTGGCCACTTCGGGCGGGGACTTGAAGAGAGGGTAGCCGCTGTAGTCGCCCCTCTCGCCGTACACGGTCTCCATGTGGCACAGGGCGAGGTCGGCCCGCGAGACGACGGGCCGGGCGCCGGCCAGCATGGGGCCGAAGTCGTGGCCGGTGCCGCCGGCGTCGAAGCGGGCCCGCTCGATGATCGAGTCGTGCGGCAGGACGTCGCCGGAGGCGACCAGCGTGAAGACGCCGGTGTCCGCGGCGGACGGGGCCGGCACCGGCCGCTTCGGCGGTTCGTGGTCGTGGGCCTGGCAGGCCGCGCCCGCGGCGAGGAGGGCGGTCAGGGCCAGGGCCACCTGACGACTGCGTGTGATCATCCGTTCACTCCGCTGGGGTCGCACACACCGAGGAATGGTCACATTTACCTACAAACAGATAATGAGGCTCACGGCGTCACAGGCGGCTCCGACACGCTCATTAGCCCGTCCGGCGTGCGCGAACGGCGTGCGCCGACCGATCGGACCGGGTGCGCCGACCGTTCGTCGTACCGTTCATCGACGCGATCGACCGTCCGTCGCACACCCGTGCGCGCACCCTGTCCCCGGGCGGCGCCCTGCGGTGCCATACGGCCATGACGGCCGGAATCACCCTGACGGACAGGACGCACGGGACGACCGCCGAGCACGAGCTCGCCGCACTGCAGCGCGAGCACGGCCGGCCGCTCTTCGCGCTGCTGCTGCGGCTCAGCGACGGCGACCGGCAGCGCGCCGAGGACCTGGTGCAGGAGACGCTGGTCCGCGCCTGGCAGCACCCCGAGGCACTGCGCGCCGAGAACTTCGACTCCGTACGGCCCTGGCTGCTCACCGTGGCCCGGCGGCTCGCGATCGACGCGCGCCGGGCCCGGCAGGCGCGCCCGGCCGAGGTCGGCGACGCCGTACTGGAGAACGCGCGGGTCTGCGCCGATCACGCCGAACGGGCCGCCGCGGCCCTCGATGTGCGCGAGGCTGTGAAGACACTCACTCCGGAGCACCGTGAAGTCCTGGTGCTGGTGTACTTCCAGGGGGCCAGTGTGGCGGAAGCCGCGGCAGCCCTCGGCATCCCACCCGGTACCGTGAAGTCCCGCGCGTACTACGCGTTGCGCGCCCTGCGCAGGGTGCTACCGGGTTACGCCGCCGACCTGCGGTGAAACCGGCCGAATGGTCAAACCTCCGTAAAGCGCCTTGCCTGGGACCCCGGTTGAGTAATCGGCTGTCCTCATCCGTGTTCCGGACGGGGGCCCATGACCCGGGCCGGGCGACGCGCACGCACCGGAGGAAGGCAGGAAGGGATGCTGCACAGAGGTCAAGAGAGCACGGACGGTACCGGTGGGGGCGAACTGACCGTCCCCATGGCGTGGTTGTACGCCGAGTACATCGCCGACGAGCTGCTGCGGACCGGCGACCTGATGCCGCCCACGTCCTTCGAGTTCCGCGCCGGGCGTGACGCGCTGGCGCTGACGGTCTTCCTCTCCGACACCGAGAACGAGCTGAGCGGCATCCGGGTCGTCACCCACCTGGAGACGTGGCTGTCGCTGACGGCCTACGACCAGCCGTGGCACGAGTGGGTGCGGGTACGGCTGGCCGAGGTCACGGCCGACGCGATCGCCGCCGGCCGGCACTCGCCCGACCTGGAACTGGCCCGGGCGGCCTGGCGGTGGCTCCAGGAGACCGAACTGCTCGCCCCGGACCTGAACGCGGTGCCCGGCGGCGCGGGGGTGACCGGGGAGGACGAGGGGCCGAAGGTGTGGACGCCGGCCTGGCAGCTGGGGCTGCCGCTCGGCCATCTCGCCATCCACTTGTTCTAGCCGTCCGGGCCGGTCCACGAACTTCTCCGGAGGCGGACCAATCCGCGCCCCCGGCCGCTCCGAACACCTTGGCCGCGATTCTGTCGTGGCTTGAGTGATTCGGCCGTCCGGTGCGTACGGGTGGGAGCAAGGAGTAACCCCACCCACACCCAACGGCACGAGGATTCGGCATGAGGTCCCTGGAAAGGCATCGTGACGTCGGCGCCTACGCGCTCGGCGTGCTGGACGAGGCGGAAGCGTTCCGCTTCGAGGACCACCTCATGGAGTGCCCCCGGTGCGCGGCCGAGGTGACCGAATTCGGCCCCGCCACCCGCCAGTTGATGCTGTACCGACGAGCGACGCCGCGCCTCGTCCACCCCATGACCAGGCCCGGACCGCGGCTCCTGGACCGCCTGCTGTCCGAGGTGGCCACGCGTCACCGGGCCGGCCGCAGGCGGGTGCTGTACGCCGTGGCCGCCGCGGTCGTGTGCGCCGTGGCCGCGCCCGGCGCCGTGCTCTACGCGAGCCAGGGCGACCGGTCGGTGCCGCTCAGCGCGACCGACGAGCGGTCCGGGGTGTGGGCGCGGATCACCGCCGAGGACGAGGTCTGGGGCACCGAGGTCATGCTGGAGATCAAGGACGGGGCGGGACCGCGGCCGTGCCGGCTGGTCGCCGTCGGCCGCGACGGCACGGAGCAGACGATCACCAGCTGGAACGTCCCCGGGCACGACGACCGGCCGAACACCATGCGCGGCGGGGCCGCCCTGCACCCCGACCAGATCGCCCGCTACGAGGTGCGGACCGCGCACGGGGAGCACCTGGTGACGCTGCCGGCCGGCTGACCGTCACTTCAGCAGCCGGGACATCCTCCGGTCCGCGAGCGGCTTGCCGCCGGTCTGGCAGGTCGGGCAGTACTGGAGCGAGGAGTCGCTGAAGGAGACCTCGCGGATGGTGTCGCCGCACACCGGGCAGGGCTCGCCGGTGCGGCCGTGCACCCGCAGCCCGCTCTTCTTCTCGGCCTTCAGCCGTCCGGCCGCGATGCCCCGGGAGCGGTCGACCGCGTCGGTGAGCGTGTCGCGCAGGGCCGCGTACAGCCGCGCGGTCTCCTCGTCGGTGAGCGAGGCGGCCAGTTTGAAGGGGGACATCTTCGCGGCGTGCAGGATCTCGTCGCTGTACGCGTTGCCCACGCCCGCGATCAGGCTCTGGTCGCGCAGGGCGCCCTTGAGCTGCCGCCGCTCGTCCCGGAGCAGCCCGGCGAGGCGGGCCTCGTCGAAGTCGTCGGCGAGCGGGTCGGGGCCGAGCCGGGCAACGCCCGGCACCTCCTGCGGGTCGGCCACGACGTACACCGCGAGCCGCTTCTGCGTGCCCGCCTCCGTCAGGTCGAAGCCGGCGCCGGTCTCCAGGGCGACACGCAGCGCGAGGGGGCCCTTGCCCGGCCGGGGCATGCCGCTCGGGAGGCTGTCCTTCCAGTGCAGCCAGCCGGCCCGGGCCAGGTGGGTCACCAGGTGCGGGCCGCCGTCGGTCGCGACGTCGAGGAACTTGCCGTAGCGGCGCACGGCGCTCACCTGGTGGCCCTCCAGGGCGGTGAGCGGAGGGTCGTACGTCTTCAGGACGCTGATCGCCACGGGCAGGACCCGGACGATCTCGCGGCCGGCGAGGTGCTCGGTGAGGAAGTCCCTGAGCGCCGCGACCTCGGGCAGTTCTGGCATACGTCAAGAGTGCCACCGGGGACCGACAACGCCGGCGGGGTTCAGCCCGCCCCGTGCGCCACGCGGTGGGACACCAGGAATTCAGCCCACACGCACTTGCCGCCGCCGCGCGCCTCCACGCCCCAGACGTCGGCGAGCGCGTCGACCAGGAGCAGCCCCCGCCCGGAGACACCTTCGTCCCCGGCGTCCCGGCGGCGCGGCAGGGCGCTGGAGGAGTCCTCGACCTCGACCCGCAGCCGCCGGTCGGTCCCGGTGAGCAGCCGCAGGGTGACGATCGCGGAGCCCTCGGTGTGCATGAGGGCGTTGGTCATCAGCTCGTCGGCGATCAGTTCGATCTCGTCGCTCTGCCCCTTGGCCCCCCAGGACCGGACCGCGGCGCGGACCATGTGCCGGGCCTCGGTGAGGCCCTCGGGGTCGCCGGGCGACACGTGCTGCTGGACCCGGCCGAAGGTCCGGGGCGCGCCCAGCCCGTGGCGGCGCAGCAGGAGCAGCGCCACGTCGTCGTCGCCGCGCCGTTCGTCGGCCACGTCGATGAGCCGGTCGGCCAGGTCCCGTACGTCCAGCGGTCCCGCGGTGATCAGGGCGGTGAGGACGTGCATCCCCTCGTCGAGGTCGGCACCGGGCTGCTCGACCAGCCCGTCGGTGCACAGCAGCAAGGTGTTGCCGGGGTCCAGCTCCAGGGTGGCGACGGGGTAGGCGAGGCGCCCGAACTCGGCGGACAGGCCGAGCGGCAGCCCGCCCTCGACGCGAATGTGGCGGCAGGTCCCGTCGCCGTACCGCAGCAGGGGGTCGATGTGCCCGGCGCGGACCACCTGGACCACACCGGTGCCCAGGTCGGTCTCGGCGTACAGGCAGGTCGCGAAGCGGTCGGTGTCGAGTTCGTGGAGGAAGACGGAGGCCCGTGCCATCACCGTGGCCGGCGGGTGGCCCTCGGCGGCGTAGGCGCGCAGCACGATGCGCAGCTGGCCCATGACGGCGGCGGCGTGCGTGTCGTGGCCCTGGACGTCGCCGATGACGGCGCCGACCCGCCCGCCGGGCAGCGGGATCAGGTCGTACCAGTCGCCGCCGATGTCGCGTCCGAAGGCGCCCCCGATGGAGGCGGCGCGGTAGCGGACGGCGACGTCGCAGCCGGGCACGCTGGGGATGGTGCGCGGCAGCATGGCCTGCTGGAGGCCCTCGGCGAGGTCCATCTCCTGCTCGTAGAGCATGGCCCGCTGGAGGCTCTGCGCGATGCCGCTGCCGAGCGCGACCAGGACGTTGCGGTCCTCCGCGGAGAAGCCGTGCCGGTCGCTGTAGAGCAGCCCGATGGCGCCGATCGGCCGGCCCTGGGCGATCAGCGGCAGATAGGCGGCCGCGGTGATGTCGAGGTGGGTGATGTCCTTCCACAGCAGGGGGTAGCGCTCCGCGAAGTCCTCCGGCGACTCGATGAAGCGGGGGCTGAGGGTCCGTACGGCCTCGCTCATCGGGTAGGGCTCGTCGATCCGGGTGACCCGGGTGCCGGGGACGAAGCTGTTCTCGGGGCCGTCGGCGACCAGCCGGATGCGGCCCGCCTCGACCAGGCCCATCACCAGGCTGGTGGCGCCGAGCCGGGTGAGGCCGTGGGTGTCCCGCAGGACCTCGATGACCTCGTCCACCGTGCGGGCGTGCGCGAGCGCGGCCGTGGCGAGCTGGACGACGTTGGTGAGCCGGCGGCGGGCCTCGTCCTGCGCGGCCTGGTCGCGGCTGGCCGCCGTCTCGGCCATCTCCTGGGTGGCGTCGCGGACGATGCCGATGATCCGGCGGGGGCGGCCGGTCTCGTCGCGCCGGATGTAGCCCTGGGTGTGGGTCCAGCGCAGGGTGCCGTCCCGGCGGCGCATGCGGAAGTAGGTGCCGTAGTTCTCGCTGCCGTCCTTGATGGCCTGGGCGACGATGGCGTCCATGCGGCGGCTCTCAGCGGTGGGGACGCGCACCGACAGCGACTCCGGGCGCCCGTCGAACTCCTCGGGGCGCAGGTCGAACACCTCGTGGGCCTGGGCGTCCATGTGGAACAGCCCCGTGTCCAGGTCCCAGTCGAAGCTGCCCATGCGGTTGAGCGCCAGGATCGGGTCCGGGTGGGCGGGCCAGCCGTCCGGGACTGACAGGGCGCTCGCTCCCCGATCAGCCATGGACCCCACCTTGCCAGGATTCGCCCGATTCTTCGACTCCTGGTCCACCGCCCGGGGCACGGCAGCCCCTGGCCGAGCGGGGTACACGGAGCGTGGACGAGAGGAGCCCGCCCCGTGGAGTGGTTCACCGCACCCGACTACTGGCTGAGCCGGCTGGTCTTCCAGCGGGCCCTGGCCGTGGTGTACCTGGTCGCGTTCCTGACGGCGGCCCTCCAGTTCCGGGCGCTGATCGGGGAGCGCGGGCTGCTGCCCGTGTCCCGGTTCGTCGAGCGGGTGCCGTTCAGGCGGGCGCCGAGCGTGTTCCAGCTGCGCTTTTCGGACCGGTTCTTCGGGGGCTGCGCGTGGGCGGGGTGCGCGGTGTCGGCGGCGCTGGTGGCGGGGCTGGACTCGCTGCTGCCGCTGTGGGGCGCGATGCTGCTGTGGCTGGTGCCGTGGGTCCTGTACCTGTCGATCGTCAACGTCGGGCAGACCTGGTACTCGTTCGGCTGGGAGTCGCTGCTGCTTGAGACCGGTTTCGTCGCCGTGTTCCTCGGCAACGACGAGGTGGCGCCGCCGGTCGTCGTGCTGTTCCTGCTGCGCTGGCTGCTGTTCCGGGTCGAGTTCGGGGCGGGGCTGATCAAGATGCGCGGCGACGAGTGCTGGCGCAAGCTGACCTGCCTGGACCACCACCACGAGACCCAGCCGATGCCGGGCCCCCTGAGCTGGTTCTTCCACCACCTCCCCCGGCCCCTGCACCGCGTCGAGGTGGCCGCGAACCACGTCACGCAGCTCCTGGTGCCCTTCCTGCTGTTCACCCCGCAGCCCGTCGCGACGGCCGCCGCCGCGCTGATGATCGCCACCCAGCTGTGGCTGGTGCTGTCGGGCAACTTCTCCTGGCTGAACTGGATCACCATCGTGCTGGCCCTGTCGGTGGTGCGGTACCCCGGCGACACGCCATCCGTGGCCGCCGCGCCGCTCTGGTACGAGGTCGTGGTCCTGGCGGTGGCGGCGCTGCTGGTGTTCCTCAGCCACCGCCCGGTGCGCAACATGATCTCCCGCCGCCAGGTCATGAACCGCTCCTTCGACTCGCTGCACCTGGTCAACACCTACGGCGCCTTCGGAACCGTCAGCCGGATCCGCTACGAGGTGGTGGTCGAGGGCACCGCCGACGAGGTGGCCCGGGAGGACGGGGACTGGCGGGAGTACGAGTTCAAGGGCAAACCCGGGGATCCGCGGCGCTGGCCGCGTCAGTTCGCGCCCTACCATCTGCGCCTCGACTGGCTGATGTGGTTCGCCGCGCTGTCGCCGTCGTACGCCGGGTCGTGGTTCGGCACGTTCGTGGAGCGGCTGCTGGAGAACGACCGGGCCACGCTGAAGCTGCTGCGCCGCTCCCCGTTCCCGCCGGACGCGCCGCCGCGCTTCGTGCGCGCCCGGCTGTTCCGCTACCGGTACACGACGTGGCGCGAGCTGCGGGAGACGGGCGCGTGCTGGGAACGGACCTACGTGCGCGAGTACCTGCCACCGACGCGGCTGGCCCGGGTGCCGGAGCGGTCCTAGCGGCGCGGGCCCGGCCCACCGGATGGCGGACCGGACTCGCGGGGTGCGCTAGGCGCGCTTCAGCCGCAGGGTCATCAGCTGGAACGGACGCAGCCGTACGGCGATCCGGTCGCCGTCGGCCTCGACGGCGTCCTCCGCCTCGGCGAGCGGGCGCTCCAGCAGGTCGGTGACCGCCACCCCGGCGACCGGGAAGCCGGCCGTCAGGGTGGCCCGGACCCGGCCGCCGTGCGCCTCGTGGAAGCGGACCACGACGTCACCGCTGCCGTCGTCGGCGAGCTTGACGGCGGTGACCACGACCGCGTCCCGGTCGGCCGACACCAGCGGCGCGACCTCCCCGGCGCCGGTGACCCGCCGCTCGGGCAGGTTGATCCGCCAGCCCTCGCGCACGGCGTCGCCGATGTCCGCGCCGGGCACCAGAGCGTGCCGGAAGCGGTGCACGCCCTGGTCGGTCTCGGGGTCGGGGAAGCGCGGGGCGCGCAGCAGCGAGACCCGCACCGTGGTGGTCGTACCGGAGTCGCCGTCGGTGCGGACGGTGCGGGTCACGTCGTGGCCGTACGTCGAGTCGTTGACGACGGCCACGCCCCAGCCCGGCTCCGCCAGGTGGACGAAGCGGTGGTTGCAGGCCTCGAACTTGGCCGCCTCCCAGCTGGTGTTGGTGTGGGTCGGCCGGTGGAAGTGCCCGAACTGGGTCTCCGACGCGTACCGTTCGGCGTGCACGTCGACCGGGAAGGCCAGCTTGAGGAACTTCTCCGTCTCGTGCCAGTCGACCTCGGTGTCCACCTCAAGCCGCCGCTCCCCCGGCGCCAGGGTCAGCAGCTGGGTGACGCGGGAGGAGCCGAAGGAGCGGACGATCCGCACCGAGGCGCCGTCGTCCCCGGGGACGATCTCGTCGACGTCGGTGAGGTCGGTGACCGTGTTGCGGTAGAACTCGTCGACGTCCCAGGCATCCCACATGTTCGGGAAGTCGGGGTGCAGCTGGAGCAGGTTGCCCGCGGTGCCCGGCGCGATGGTCTCGCGGTCGGCGGCGATGTCGTACGCCGACACCACCAGGCCCCGGCCGTCGATCTCGGCCCGGAGCAGCCCGTTGTCCAGGACGTGGCCGCCTTCGGGGCGGGGGGTGACCTCGGTGCGGCCCTCGGTGGCGGGGGCCGCGGCGGCGCCGGCCTGGACGCCGGCCCGGGTGTGCGGGGCGGAGTTGAAGACCAGCGGAGTGTCGCCCCGGCCGGCCAGGGCGCGCTGGGCGGCGTCGATGATGCCGTTCAGCTCCTCGGCGACGCGGTCGTAGGTCGCGCGGGCCTCGCGGTGCACCCAGGCGATGGAGGAGCCGGGCAGGATGTCGTGGAACTGGTGCAGCAGGACCGTCTTCCAGACGCGGTCCAGGTCGTCGTACGGGTAGGGGAAGCCGGCCCGCACGGCCGCCGTGGCCGCCCACAGCTCGGCCTCGCGCAGGAGGTGTTCGCTGCGCCGGTTGCCCTGCTTGGTCCTGGCCTGGCTGGTGAGGGTGGCGCGGTGCAGTTCGAGGTAGAGCTCACCGACCCAGACGGGCGGCTGCGGGTTCTCCGCCTCGGCCTTCTCGAAGAAGGCGTGCGGGGTCTCCCAGGTGACCGTCGCCGAGCCTTCCAGGTCGCGCAGGCGGGCCGCCTTGGCGATCATCTCGCGGGTGGTGCCACCGCCGCCGTCGCCCCAGCCGGTCGGGGCGAGGGAGTGCCGGGCTACGCCCTTGTCCTTGAAGTTGCGGGCCGCGTGCGCGATCTCGCTGCCCTTCATGGAGCAGTTGTAGGTGTCGACGGGCGGGAAGTGCGTGAAGATCCGGGTGCCGTCGATGCCCTCCCAGCGGAAGGTGTGGTGCGGGAACTTGTTCGTCTGCGACCAGGAGATCTTCTGCGTCAGCAGGTACTTGGCGCCCGCCGCCTTGATGATCTGGGGCAGCCCGGCCGCGAAACCGAACGTGTCCGGCAGCCACGCCTCGTCGTTCTCGACGCCGAACTCGTCGAGGAAGAACCGCTTGCCGTGCACGAACTGCCGGGCCATCGCCTCCGAGCCGGGCATGTTGGTGTCCGACTCCACCCACATGCCGCCGGCCGGCACGAACCGGCCGTCGGCGACGGCCTTCTTCACCCGGGCCCACACCTCGGGCCGGTGGTCGCGCACCCACGCCCACTGCTGGGCCTGCGACATGGCGAAGACGAAGTCCGGCTCGTCCTCCAGGAGGGCGGTCATGTTGGAGGTGGTGCGGGCCACCTTGCGCACCGTCTCGCGCAGCGGCCACAGCCACGCCGAGTCGATGTGCGCGTGGCCGACGGCGCTGATCCGGTGGGCGGACGGGACGGCGGGGGCCGACAGCACCTCGGTGAGCCGGGAACGGGCCTGCCCGGCGGTGCCGTTCACGTCCTGGAGGTCGATGGCGTCCAGCGCCTTGTCGATCGCGCGCAGGATCTCCCAGCGGCGCGGCGAGTCGACCGGCAGCTCGGCCATCAGCTCGCCGACGACCTCCAGGTCGAGCACCAGGTTCCACACCGTCTCGTCGAGGACGGCGAGGTCCATGCGGACGAGCCGGTACTGGGGTTCGCTGCCGGCGGTGTCCTTGTCGCCCAGCCGCGTGGGCACGAAGGGGTGGTAGTCGAGGATGACCGGGTTGGAGGCGGCCTCGACGTGCAGGCGCACCTCCTCGCCGCCCTCGACGGGGGCGCCGATCCGCACCCACTGGTTGCGCGGGTTGAGGCCCTTCACCGGGGTGCCGTCGGGCCGGTAGACCAGGCCCTCGCACTGGAAGCCGGGCATGTTCTCGTCGAAGCCGAGGTCGAGGACGGCCTCGACGGTCTTCCCGGCCCACTCCTCGGGGACGGTGCCGGTGACGCGGAACCAGCTGGTGCCCCAGGGCGCGCCCCAGCGGGCGCCGACCTGGATGGGCTCGGGTTCGGCGGCGAGTCCCTCCTCGACCGGGACGGGCTCGCCGGGCGCGTGCCACACCGCCACGTCCAGTGGCACGGACTCGGGGTAGAGGGCGGGGCGGACGCGCTCGTCGAGGACGCGCTTGAGGCGGGCTTCGACCAGGTTGCGGTCGTCATGCATGCGGGGTGCTCCTGGTTGAGGGGGCGGGTGCGGGCGGTGTGGGGGGTTACCAGGTGTGGGTCGCGGGGGCGGGCTCGGACGTGGTGTACAGCTCCCCCACCGCGCGTACTTCGAACCGCGCGGCGGTCACGCGCGGGTGCCTCCCTGGCGGACGTGGGGTCCGTGCGGGGTGGGCGACACCTGGTCGGGCGTGACGACCTCGGTGATGCCGCGGGCCGAGAGGTGTGCGGTGTCGGTGGCGCGGGTGTCGAGGACGGTGGTGGGGCGGGCGCCGTCGGCGACCAGCCGGAAGAAGGCGTCGAAGACCGGGCCGCCGGGGGCGCAGGCCGAGCGCGCCGCCGGGTCGGACGGGACGGCGAGGGCGGTGGTGCGCGGGGCGGGGGCGGGGTGGGCTCCCTCGCGGGCCGCGAGCGCCGCGCGGGCCAGGACCCGGGCCGTGTCCTTGGGGCGGCGGTCGTTGGTGAGCAGTCCGAGGCCGTACTCCAGCTCGGGGAAGTCGGCCAGCTCCCGGGACACGTCGTGCGAGCACCACCAGGTGACACCCCACAGGTCGGGGCAGTCCAGGGCGTTCTCGACGGTCGCCTCGGTGAAGGCGGCGGCGTGCTCGGCGGGGACGAGGGGCGCGGGGGCGCCGACCTCCTGGAGCCAGACCGGGCGGCGGGGGTCGTCGGCCCACGCCTTGCTCAGCTCGATCAGGTAGGCGGCGTGGTGCTCGCTGGGCACGGAGGTGCGGCCGTGGCGCTGGGCGGTGCCGTTGAAGACCCAGGAGTGCACGGCCGTCACGGCGCCCCGCCGGGCGGCCTGGGCCGGGGTGAAGGGCTGGTCGTCCTGGTACCAGGTGGCGTCGTACTCGGCGTGCAGGTGCATGCGGCCGGGGGCGCCCTCCTCGCAGGCGGCCAGCATCCGCTCCAGCCAGGCGTCGATCTGGTCGCTGGTGGCGCGGTCCGGGTCGGGGTGGGGTCCGGCGGAGAACTGGTTGACCTCGTTGCCGAGGGTCATGCCGAGGAAGTTGGGCCGGCCGGCCAGGGCGGCGGCGAGGGTGCGCAGGTAGGTGGCCTGTCCGTCGATGACCTCCGGGTCGGTGAAGAGGTTGCGGCGGTGCCAGGTGCGGGTCCAGGCCGGTACGTAGTCGAAGCTGCTCAGGTGGCCCTGAAGGCCGTCCACGTTGACGTCGAGTCCGCGTTCGCCGGCCGCGTCGACCAGCGCGACCAGGTGCCCGACGGCGCGCTCGCGGATCAGGGAGCGGTTGGGCTGGAAGTACGGCCACAGCGGGAAGACGCGGACGTGGTCCACGCCGAGCGCGGCGATCGAGTCCAGGTCGGCACGGACCGAGTCGAGGTCGAAGTCGAGCCAGTGGTGGAACCACCCTTCACTCGGGGTGTAGTTGACGCCGAAGCGCACGGCAGAGGGCATGCGGTGTCCTTGATACGAGGAAGTACGGGGTGTCGTGGGGGCCGGGCGCGTGAGCCGGGCGTTGCCGTCAGCCCTTGACCGCGCCCTCGCCGACGCCGCGGAAGAAGTACCGCTGGAGGCAGGCGAAGAGGACGATGAGCGGCGCCACGGCGATGATCGTGCCGGCGGCGACGAGGCGGTCGTCGTTGGCGAAGGTGCCGTGCAGGTAGTTGAGGCCGATGGTGAGCGTGAAGTTGGACGGGTCGCTCAGCACGATCAGCGGCCACAGGAAGTCGTCCCAGGCGCCCATGAAGGCGAAGATCGCGACGACCGCCAGGGTGCCCTTCACGGCGGGCAGGGCGATGCGCAGGAACCGCTGCCAGACGTTGGCACCGTCGACGAAGGCGGCCTCCTCGATCTCGTAGGGCAGGTTGAGGAAGGCGTTGCGCATCAGCAGGACGTTGAGGGCGCTGACGCAGGCGGGCAGCAGGACGCCGACCAGGGTGTTGTTGAGGCCGAGCTCACGCATGGTGGTGAACTGGGCGATGATGATGCCCTCCACCGGGACGAGCATGGCCAGGATGAAGACGAGGGTGGCGACGCGGCGGCCGCGGTAGCGCAGCCGGGCCAGGGCGTAGCCGGCGAGGGCGGCGCCGACGCAGTTGGTCACGACGTTGGCGGCGGCGACCTTCAGCGAGTTCAGCGCGTAGTCCCAGACGGGGATGGTGTCGGCGACCCGCTCGTAGTTGTGCAGGGTGGGCTCGGCGGGCAGGAACTTCGGCGGGGAGCTGAAGATGTCCTCCGTCGGGCCCTTCAGCGAGGTCGACAGCTGCCACAGGAACGGGCCGATGGTCAGGGCGAGGACGCCGAGCAGGAGCAGGTAGCGCAGGACCAGTTCCCAGACGCGTACCCGTCGGCCACTCTCGTCGGTGATCCGGGGCTCCCGGGCCGGGGCCGGCTGCTTCCGGGCGGGCCGGACCTTCTCCATGACGCTCACGACTCCTCCTTCCGGTCGGCGCGCAGTACGAGCAGCATCAGGACGAGGGTGACCACGAAGACGACGACGGAGATGGCCGAGGCGTAACCGACGCGTCCGGTCAGTCCGGTGCCGGTGCGCTGGACGAGCATGACGAGGGTGGTGTCCTCGCCCGCCGGGCCGCCGTCCGGGCCCGCCATCAGGTACACCTCGGAGAACACCTTGAACGCGGCGACCGAGGCGAGGGCCGCGACCAGGACCATGGTGGAGCGGACGGCGGGCATGGTGACGGTGACGAAGCGGCGCAGGGCGCCCGCACCGTCCACGGCGGCGGCTTCGTGCAGTTCGCGGGGCACGTTGGCGAGCGCCGCCAAGTAGATGATCATGTAGTAGCCGAGGCCCTTCCAGACCGTGACGGCCATGGCGCTGAGCAGGATCAGCCACTGGTCGCTGAGGAAGCCGATCCGGCCGACGCCGATGGTCTCCAGCACCGAGTTGACGAGGCCGCGCTCGTCCAGCATCCACACCCAGATCAGCCCGACGACGACGATCGAGGCGACGACGGGGGTGTAGAAGGCGGACCGGAAGAAGGTGATACCGGGGATGCTCTTCTGCACCAGCAGCGCGAGCAGCAGCGGCAGCAGGACGAGCGCGGGCACGACTCCGAGGACGTACAGGGCGCTGTTGCGCAGGCCGATCCAGAACATGTCGTCGTGCAGCAGCTCGCGGAAGTTGGCGAGGCCCACGAACTCACCGGGCACCAGGGTGCGGCGGTCGGTGAAGGAGTTGACCAGCGTCGAGACGAACGGGTAGAGGATGAACGCGCCGGCGATCAGCAGTCCGGGGGCGGCGAACAGCCATGGGCTGGTGGCCAGTTGGCGCCGCACGCGGCGCGTACCGGAGGACACGGTGGAACTCGCCATGACACTCAGCCCTGCTGCTTCAGGAGCCGGTCGCACGCCTTGACAGCGTTGTCCAGGGCTTCCTTGGGGCTCTGCTTTCCCTGGAGCGCCTTGGCGACCTCGTTGCGCAGCTCGGTCTTCATCTGCTCGCTGAACAGCACCGGCGTGTAGTTGACGGCGCCCTTCAGCGACTTGGCGGCGGCGACGCGGACCCGGGTCTCGTCGGTGCCGTCCTCCTTGGTGAAGTACGGGTCGTCCAGCGAACCGGCGGTGCTGGGGAAGACGGCGACCTGCTTCGCGAACGACATCTGGTGAGCGGCGTCGGTGACGAAGCGGGCGAAGGCGACCGCGGCGGGCTTGCGCTCGCTCTGGGAGTTCACCAGCAGGCCCATCACGTACATGTTGACGTGTCCGGTGCTGGTGATCTGGTCGGTGATGCCGATGTTCTCGTACAGGCTCGGGGCCTGTTTCTTGAACTTGGCGAGATCGAGCGCGGTGCCGGGGTTCATGGCGACGGCGCCGGTGAGGAACTTCTTCCCTGCCGACTCGGGCGTGGCCGTCAGCGCCTGCGAGTCCAGGCCCCCGGCGTCGTACAGCTCCTTGTAGCGGGTGAGGAGTTCGACGCCCTTGGCGTCGTTGAACGCGAAGCCCGTGCCCTCCTCGTTCATGAGCGGTACGCCGTAGCGGCCGAAGTCCTCGATGGTGGGCACGCCGGCGAGCGTGGCCACCTCGCCGTCGGTCTTCCGGGCGAGTTGCAACGCGGTGTCGAAGAGTTCGTCGTATGTCGTCGGCGGCTTGTCGGCGTCGAGACCGGCCTTCTCGATCAGGGACTTGTTGTAGAAGAGCGGGCCCGTGTTGAGGTACCAGGGGAACGCGTAGGTCCCCTCCATGCCCGGCACCTGCTGGCTGGCCCAGGCGGCTTCCAGGTAGTCCTTCTTGTACTGCCCGGCGGCCTTGTCCAGATCAAGGGCCATGCCCGCCTGGGCGAGCGGGGCGGCGAGGTCCGGGGAGACGTTGACGACGTCGGCCAGGGTGCCGCCGGCGGCGGCGGCGCTGATCTTGTCGGCGTAGCCCTCGCCGGGCTGGTCGACCCACTTGACCTCGGTGCCCGGGTACTTCTTCTCGAAGTCGGCGATCAGGTCCTCGAAGTAGGGCTTGAAGTTGGCCCGCAGGTTCCAGGTCTGGAAGGTGATGTCGCCCTCGACCTTGCCCGAGGCGTCGGTCGAGCCCCCGCCGTCACCTCCGGAACCGCAAGCGCTGAGCGGCAGGACGAGGGCGGCTACGGCTGCGACAGCGAGGCTTCTGCGTGATGTGGGCACGGTGACGGGTCTCCCTGAAGGACGTCGGCGGCTGGATGCCAGCGACCATGCATGGCAGGTTCCCGCAAAGTCAATGGATTCAGTGGAACTAAAGCAGATCGAACAGCATTAGTCCAGGTCACAGCAGGTATGAGCAGGCACTTGCCACGATCCACTAAAGCGCTTTAGGATCCCTTACCTCAAGCGCTTTAGCTCGGGTTTCAACTCGCGCACTGAAGAAGGGAGCGCGCATGCCGGCCAAGCGGCCCGCCGCGCGCCGGCCGACGATGAAGGACATCGCGCGGCGGGCCGGGGTATCCGAGAGCGCGGTCTCGTTCGCGCTGAACGACCGGCCGGGGGTCTCCGAGATCACCCGGGACCGGGTGCGCCGGGTCGCCGAACAGCTCGGCTGGCGGCCCAGTACGGCGGCGCGCGCGCTGTCCGGGGAGGGCGCGGCGACCGTCGGCTTCGTACTGGCCCGGCCCGCGCACACCCTGGGCGTGGACTCCTTCTTCCTGCAACTGGTCTCCGGCATCCAGGAGGTACTGGCGCGGCGTCATCTCGGTCTCCTCTTCCAGGTGGCGCAGGACGTCGAGGACGAGTGCGCGGTCTACCGGCGCTGGTGGGCCGAACACCGGGTGGACGGCGTCCTGGTGGTCGACCCGCGCACCGACGATCCGCGTCCCGGCCTGCTCGACGAGCTCGGGCTGCCCGCCGTGGTGATCGGCGGCGCGCCGGACGAACGCCATCCGGGGCTGTCGACGGTGTGGGCGGACGACGCGGGCGCGATGGCCGCGCTGGTGGACGGGCTGTACGCGCTCGGCCACCGGCGGATCGCGCACATCGCCGGGCTGCCGGGCCTCGCCCACACGGAGCGACGGATCCGGGCCCTGCGGGCGGAGGCCGGGCGGCGGGGCCTGACCGAGGTCGAGTCGGTGACCACCGACTACTCCGACGCGGAGGGCGCCGCCGTCACCCGCCGGGTCCTGGAGGCCCCCGCCGCGCCGACCGCCCTGATCTACGACAACGACGTGATGGCCGTCGCCGGGGTCGCCGCCGCGGCCGAGCTGGGTTTCTCGGTGCCGGCGGACGTGTCCGTGGTGGCCTGGGAGGACTCGGCGCTGTGCCGCATGGTCAAGCCGTGGCTGTCCGCCCTGTCCCGGGACAGCGTGGAGTTCGGCCGGACGGCGGCGACCGAGCTGACCGCCCTGCTGGACGGCGGCCCGGCCCGCACGGTGCGGGTGCCGGTGCCGCGGCTGATCGAGCGGGACAGCACGGGCGCGGCCCGGTCGTCCTGAGCCGGGTGACCGGGGGTGACTGCCGGGGCCTCGACGCGGAGGTGCGCGGACGGGCAGAGTGCTGTCTGCGTACTCGCCGGTAATCCCGTTCCACCGCACCCCGAGGAGCCCTCGTGACCGACTGGGCAGGCCGCACCGCCGTAGAGATCGCCGCCGCCGTACGCGAGAAGCGGACCACGCCCCGCGAGGTGGTGGCGGAGCACCTGGCCGTGATCGAGCGGCTCGACGGCCGCGTCGGCGCCTTCCGCACGGTGCGCGCCGAGGCCGCGCTCGCCGAGGCCGAGGAGACCGGCGCCCGGGGTGATCTGGCCGAACTGCCGCTGGCCGGCGTGCCGGTGGCGGTCAAGGACAATCTCGCGGTGCGCGGCGAGTCCACCCGGGTCGGCTCGGCGGCGACGCCGGACACGCCGGCCGGGGCCGACCATGTCACCGTGGCGCGGCTGCGGGCGGCCGGCGCGGTGGTGGTAGGCCTGACCAACGTGCCAGAGCTGTGTGTGTTCGGCACCAGCGAGGGCGTGTACGGCACGGTCCGCAACCCGTGGGACCCGGCCCGCTCCGCGGGCGGCTCCTCGGGCGGGAGCGCCGCCGCGGTCGCCGCCGGGATGGTGCCGCTCGCGCTGGGCAACGACGGCATGGGCTCGCTGCGGATACCTGCGGCCAACTGCGGTCTGGTCACCCTCAAGCCGGGCCACGGCGTGGTGCCGGCCGGGATCGGCGAGGGCGACTGGTTCGGCATGTCCGAGAACGGACCGCTGGCCACCACCGTCGAGGATGCCCGCCTCATGTTCGCCGTCCTCGCGGACACCGCCCCGCCGCGCCGGGCGGATTCCGACGCCCTGCGCGTCGCCGCCTCCCTGCGCAGCCCCCTGGCGGGCGTCACCGTCTCCCGCCCCTACGCGGACGCCGTCCGGGAGGCCGCCGGAGTGCTGATGCGGGCGGGGCAGCTGGTGCGGCGGGCGGACCCGTCCTATCCGGCGTCGCTGAGCGTGACCGCGCTGGCCCACTGGACGGCCGGTACGTCGGCGGACGCGCGGCACCTGGACCGGCGGCTGCTGGCCCGGCGCACCCGGGTGCACGCGGCCCTCGGGCGGCCCTTCGTGCGCAGGGTCGCCACCGGCGCGGCCCGTGACGCGCTGCGCGGGCGCCTGGAGCCGTTCTTCGCGGAGTACGACGTCCTGCTCACGCCCGCGCTGGCCAGGCGTTCCCCCAAGGCGGGCCCCTGGCACGAGCGGGGCTGGCTGCGCAACATCGCCGCCAACTCGGCGTACTCGCCCTTCACTCCGCCGTGGAACCTCACCGGCTGGCCCGCCATGACGGTGCCGGTCGGCTCCCTGCCGTCGGGCGCGCCCTGCGCCGTCCAGCTGGTGGGGCGCCCCGGGTCGGAGGCGGCGCTGCTGGAGCTGGCGGAGCGGATCGAGGCGCTGCGTCCCTGGCGGCGGACGGCCCCGGTGGACTGACGGGGCGGCCTACAGGGCGCGGTGCATGATGTGCAGGCCGACCCGCCCGTGGCGTGGGTGGTCGAAGGCGTCCGGCACGGTGCCCAGGATGGTGAAGCCGAGCGAGGTCCACAGACGCACGGCGGGGTTGGTCTCGACGACGGCGTTGAAGACCATGCCCCGGTATCCCTCGGCACGGGCGGCGGCCAGGACGTGTTCGGCGAGGGCCCGGCCCGTGCCGCGGCCCGCGCCGTCCGGATCGACCATGAAGCCGGCGTTGGCGACGTGGGCGGCGGGGCCGGCGTAGTTGGGGGTGAGGTAGGCGGAGGCGACGACTGCGCCGCTCTCGTTCTCGGCGACGTAGACGCGTTTGGCGGGGTTCATCCACAGGGACCGGGCGTCCTCCTCGGACGTGTCCCGGTCCCAGGCGTAGGTCTCGCCGGCCGCGACGATGCGGTGCCAGAAGGGCCAGATGTGCGGCCAGTCGCCGGGCGTGGCTTCCCTGATCAGCATGGGCGTGAGTCTCGCACGCCCACGCGTCCGGCGGCTGCCGCGGGGCCGTGGCGCGGGCTCAGTCCACGCTGGGCAGGATGTGGGGCTCGGCCAGGTCGTCCTCGTAGCCCGCGAGGCGGATCGGGGCGGACCGCGCCCACACGTCGAGGCTGCCGATCTCGCCGGGCCGGCGGCGCGCACGCTCGGTGCGTTCCTCGGGGCACTGCTCTGGGCTCGTCGTCGTCTCCGGTGTCACCGCGCACTCCTTATGTGTCGGATCACCCTCGGGGCCTGTCGGCCAGTCTTCCGTCCGGCACCAGGCCCCCGCTCGGGTGTGGGTCGAGATGCACTACAGACGCGGTGGCGCCGGTACCTCGCAGAAGAGCAGACCGCTGTGTACCGGCTGCCCCCGGACGGACCTCGGGTGTGGGTAGTGCCCTGTGCTGCGATCCGTCCGACCCAGATTAACCAAATGAGCGGGGGTGCGCTCTATGGGGCTCAAAACATGGGGGAACCATTGCCCTTCGTCCCGCGCACAGTTGGCCCCAGTCTGCCGCGATTCCTCCCCTTCCGCACGGTGCGATGCTCACCCGTTCGACCCAACCGCCGACCGCTCCTTCGAATGTCGGCGGCCGCGGTCGCGCCGTTCAGTCGCCGTTGGCTGCGGCGCAAGCTCGCCATGGTCTGCTGCCCGTCGGCAACGGCTGTCTCGCGGGAGGACCGGGACATGGAACTGCGCAGCGTCGAGGAGCTGATGGACCTGCTGTACGCCTGCCGGGGCGAGCGGTCCGGGGGGTACGGCGGCCAGACCGCGGACCTGCACGGGCACGCGCTGCGGACCGCCGCGCTGCTGCGGCGGCGCCGGCCCGCCGACAAGGAGCTCCAGGTCGCCGGTCTGGTGGCGCCCGTGGGCCGGCTGCTGTGGCCCGGCGCCCCCGCCGTCCGGACCGCCGACGCGGTGCGGCCACTGCTCGGCGCGCGCGTCGCCCGCCTGCTGCGCCGGCCCGCCCACCCCGAGGCGTGGGCGCACGACGACGACCTGGCCGGCCTGCACCAGGCCGCCGAGGAGGCGCGCACCGCCGTCTTCGACGCCGGGGTCCTGGAGGACTGGCGCACGGTCCTGGAGCTGACGGCGGCACGCAACTCGCGGCTGGGCGCCGTCGACTAGGGCCTGTCCGGCGACCTGCTTACCACTTGCCGGGTGCGTAGTCCTTGAGGAAGACGCCGTACAGGTCCTCGCCCGCCTCGCCGCGCACGACGGGGTCGTAGACGCGGGCCGCGCCGTCGACCAGGTCGAGCGGGGCGTGGAAGCCGGCCTCGGCCAGGCGGAGCTTGTCGTAGTGCGGACGCTCGTCGGTGATCCAGCCCGTATCCACGGAGGTCATCAGGATCCGGTCGGTGTCGAACATCTCCTGGGCGCTGGTCCGCGTCACCATGTTCATCGCGGCCTTGGCCGCGTTGGTGTTCGGGTGGCCCGCGCCCTTGTAGCCGCGGGCGAACACGCCCTCCATCGCGGAGACGTTGACGACGTAGGCGCGCCCGGCGGACGCCCTGCGCGCGGCCTCGGCCATCGAGGGCCGCAGGGCGCTGATGAGGATGAACGGCGAGGTGTAGTTGCACAGCTGGGTCTCCAGCAGCTCCACCGGGGAGATCTGCTCGATGGTCTGGACCCAGGTGTTGCTGTCGACGACGTCCGGTACGAGGCCGCCCGCGTCGATGGCGGTGCCCTCGCGGTGCCGGACCACGCTGGCGTGGCCGGCGACCAGGGCGAGGTCGGCCACCTTCTGCGCGTCGAGCCCGGAGGTGCCGACGGGCAGCGCGGTCAGCCCGTCCACCGCACCGGAGTTGAAGGCGCCGATGACGTGGTGGGCGGGCAGCTCACCGGCGGGCAGCGGGGCGCTCTCGCCGTCGACGAGCGCGGCGTACGCGGAGGGCAGGCGCCGCACGGTCTGCGTGGCGTTGTTGATCAGGATGTCGAGCGGTCCCGGCTCGGTGACCCGCTCGGCCAGGGCCACCGCCTGCGCGGGGTCGCGCAGATCGATGCCGACGACCTCCAGGCGGTGCAGCCAGTCCGCGGAGTCGTCCATGGCCTTGAAGCGGCGGATGGCGTCCTTGGGGAAACGGGTGGTGATCGTGGTGTGCGCGCCGTCGCGCAGCAGCCGCAGCGCGATGTACATGCCGATCTTGGCGCGGCCGCCGGTGAGCAGCGCGCGCTTGCCGGTGAGGTCGGCGCGGGCCTCGCGGCGCTCCCGGTTCTCGGCGGCGCACTTCTGGCAGAGCTGGTGGTAGAAGTAGTCGACCTCGACGTAGCGCTGCTTGCAGATGTAGCAGGAGCGCGGGCGCTGCAGTATCCCGGCGATCCGCCCCTGCTCGGTGCGGGAGGAGGGCAGCAGGCCCTCGGTCTCGTCGTCGATGCGCTCGGCGGAGCCCGTGGCGGTGGCCTCGGTGACCGTCTTGTCGTGGGCGGTCTTGGCGGCCCGGCGGTCCTGGCGGCGGCGCTGCTTGACCATGCGGTAGATGTGCGAGGTGGCCCGCCGCACCCGGATCGCGTCCGGGTGGTCGACGTCGATTCCGTCGAGTTCCTCCAGCACGCTCAGGCAGACGGCCAGCCGCTCCGGGTCGATGCCGGG
This sequence comes from Streptomyces sp. NPDC058534, assembly GCF_042717365.1. Classification (NCBI taxonomy): domain Bacteria; kingdom Bacillati; phylum Actinomycetota; class Actinomycetes; order Kitasatosporales; family Streptomycetaceae; genus Streptomyces; species Streptomyces sp. NPDC058534. The sequence goes on along the minus strand of NZ_JBHXNW010000088.1, from coordinate 9,674 downwards.
GCCGTACACCGCCTCGTCCGTGCTCGCCGCACCGTCCTGTGTCACCGTCATCGCCGCTGCCGTTCCCTGGTCACCGTCGCGGCGCTCCATGACGCGACCGCTGTCGAACAGCGGATTTTATTCAGCGCCGGGCCCCGGAACCAAACCCGCCGGGGTCAGGGACCGCACGCCGTGAGCAACGTCTCCACCTCCTCGGCGAGGGCGAGCGCGAACCGGTCGAGGTCGGGCACCGCTTTCGCGTCGGCGACCAGGCCGTAGTGGACCTGTCCGCGGTACGTCGAGACGGCCACCGCCAGGGAGTGGCCGCGGGCCAGCGGGGCCAGCGGGTAGACCTCGGTCAGCGGGTGGCCGCCGAGCCGCAGCCCGAGGCTGGGCAGGGGGACGCTGGTGACCAGGATGTCGAACCAGAGCCGGGCGGCCTGCCCGACCAGCGGGCCGCCGAGCCGGTGGCCGAGCGCCGGGACGTGCTCGGCGAGCAGCGCGACGGCTCCGGCGCCCCGGCCGGGTCCGGCGTCCTTGTTGCGGTCCATGGCGGCCCGGACCGTGCCGAGGCGCGACAGCGGGTCGGGGTCGGCGACCGGAAGCCGTATCAGGTACCCGGAGAGCCGGTTGCCCTGTGGGTGAGCGGTGCGCGGGCGGCGTTTGGAGACGGGGATCAGGGCGCGGGGCGCGACGCCCTCACTGCCGTCGCCGCGCTCGTCCAGCCAGCGGCGCAGGGCACCGGCGACGACCGCGATCAGTACGTCGTTGACGGTGCCGCCGGTGGTCTTGCGGACGTGGTGCACGTCGTCGAGGTCGACCGCGACGCCCGCGATCCGGCGGGTGCCGGAGGATTCGGCGGTGAGCGCGGCCGAGGAGCGCACGTCGAGGGTGGACAGGGCCGCGGCGGCCCCGATGTCCAGGGCGCGGCCCGCGTCGGACAGGGCGCCGCGCAGCCGGTCCGGCAGGGCGCGCACGTCCGGGAGGAGCCCGCGCGGGGGCTGCGCGGGGCGGGGCCGGGGGGCGGGGAGGTCCATCGGGTCGAGGACGCCCGCGGCGAGGGTGAGGGCGCGCAGGCCGTCGGCGAGGGCGTGGTGGAACTTGAACAGCACGGCGAAGGTGCCGCCGTCCGCGCCCGGCAGGACGTGCGCCTCCCACGGGGGCCGGCCGCGTTCCAGGGGCCGTTCCATCAGACGGCCGGCCCGGGCGTGGAAGTCCGTGGTCGGGGCGTGCAGCCGTACGTGGTCGAGCGGGTCGAAACGCGGGTCGGGTTCGCGGGTGGCGCCGCCGAACGCGAACGGCCGGCGCAGCGCCAGCGGCGGCTGCCAGGTGTCCCGGATCCGCATCCGCAGTCCGGGCACCGCGGGCGCGCGGGCGGTGAGCAGGTCGGCCGCGTGGGCGCCGGCGGTGGGCGACTGGGCCTCGAAGACGCCGAGCGCGCCGAGGTGCATGGGGTGCTCGGGGGACTCGATGTTCCAGAACGCCAGGTCGAGGGGAGCGAGCGGATCGGGAGTCAAGGGTCTGCCTCGCAGGGACGACGCGTCAACGACGGATGGACAGGTCGGATGGACAAGCAGTCAATCGTCCTCCGACGATTACGGTCAAGTACGATCAAGCTACGCACAGTTAACAGGAGATTAAAGTCCCGCCCCTTTTGGCAGGGGCGGGACTGCTGGGACTCATGGGGCGTCTGTGCTCACGTCAGCGGTGGCGGCACCGCCTCCGCCGACGTTCCCCACCCGGACGGGTGCGGGCCGACTGGATGTACCGGTCCGTGTCCGCTCCCCGGCCTTCGCGAACGGCCGGCCCGCCTCGCGGGCGTCCTCGCGGGCGCGGGCCGCGTCGTTTTCATCCGACTGGACGACAACGACCCCGGGTGCGCCCCGCGTAGCGCGGGTATCGAGCGTCTCAGGGCTGTCCCCGGCCGTCACGGCACCCGCTGCGCCTTGCCGAGCGCGATCACGCCGCCCTTGGAGACCGTGTACAACTCGCCGTCCCGGTCCGGGTTGACGCCGATCGTCGCCCCCGGGGGCACGTCGACGTTCTTGTCCAGCACCGCCCCGCGCACCACCGCGCCCCGGCCGATGTGCACGTTGTCGTGCAGCACCGAGCCCTGGACCACCGCACCCGGGTCGACCACCACGCCTGGCGAGAGCACGGAGCGGGTGACCTGTCCGCGGATCAGGCAGCCCGCGCTGATGATCGACTCGCCGGCGATGCCGCCGGCGTTGAAGCGGGCGGGCGAGAGCTGCGCGGAGTGGGTGTAGACCGGCCAGTCCCGGTTGTAGAGGTTGAACGCGGGCCGCTCGGCGATCAGGTCCATGTGGGCGTCGTAGTAGGCGTCGAGGGTGCCCACGTCCCGCCAGTAGCCCTGGTCCCGGGTGGTCTCCCCCGGCACGTGGTTGGCGCTGAAGTCGTACAGGGCGGCCTCGCCCCGGTCGGTGAGCCGGGGGAGGATCGAACCGCCCATGTCGTGCACCGAGTTCTCGTCCTCGGCGTCCCGGTGCAGGGCCTCGACGAGGGCCTTGGTGGTGAAGACGTAGTTGCCCATCGAGGCGAAGACGCACTCGGGGTCGTCGGCGAGTCCGGGAGAGTTCTCGGGCTTCTCCAGGAATTCGGTGACGGTCTGGCCGTCGGAGCCGGGAGTGATCACGCCGAAGGACGACGACTCGCCGCGCGGGACGCGTATCCCGGCGACGGTCACTCCGGCGCCGGACTCGATGTGCTGCGCGAGCATCTGCCGCGGGTCCATCCGGTACACGTGGTCGGCGCCGAAGACCGCGACGTACTCGGGCTGTTCGTCGTGCACGAGGTTCAGGGACTGGAGGATCGCGTCGGCGCTGCCCAGGTACCAGCGCGGGCCGAGACGCTGTTGCGCGGGGACCGGGGTGACGTAGTTGCCGAGCAGGCTGGACATCCGCCAGGTGGTGGTGATGTGCCGGTCCAGGGAGTGCGACTTGTACTGCGTGAGGACGCAGATCCGCAGGATGTCGCCGTTGACCAGGTTGGACAGCACGAAGTCGACCAGCCGGTAGGTGCCGCCGAAGGTGACCGCTGGTTTGGCGCGGTCCGCGGTCAGGGGCATCAGTCGCTTGCCCTCTCCGCCGGCCAGCACGATGCCGAGCACCGAAGGACCTCCACGACGCATGGGCCGCTCCCCTCACCCTCGTTCACCCTCGGCTGCCCCGGGGCGGGGCGCCTAAGCCTGTTTGAGGATCTCCCCGTAGAGCCGGACCGTGCGGCGGGCGACCGCGTCCCAGCCGAACTCGTCCACCGCCCGCTCGCGGCCCGCCTCGCCCATCCGCCGGGCGGCCGCCGGGTCGCCGAGGACCGAGTCCAACGCCCGCGTGAGGCCCGCCTCGAACGCGTCGTCCCCGCCCTCGGTCCTGGGGACAAGCACGCCCGTCTCACCGTCCGCCACGACCTCGGGGATGCCGCCTACCCGGGAGGCCACGACCGGGGTGCCGCAGGCCATGGCCTCCAGGTTCACGATGCCGAGGGGCTCGTACACGGAGGGGCAGACGAAGACGGCGGCGTGCGTGAGCAGTTGGATCACCTCTGGGCGCGGCAGCATGCGCGGGATCCAGTGCACGCCCTCGCGGGCGCGGCTCAGCCCGGCGTAGAGGTCGCGGAACTCCTGGTCGATCTCGGGGGTGTCCGGGGCGCCGGCGCACAGCACGACCTGCGCGGCCGGGTCGATGTCCCGGACCGCGCGCAGCAGGTGCGGGACGCCCTTCTGGCGGGTGATGCGGCCGACGAACAGGACGTACGGGCGGGAGCGGTCCAGGCCGATCCGGTCCAGTGCGTCGGTGCCGGGGTCGGGCCGGTAGAGGGTGGTGTCGATGCCGTTGTGCACGACGTGCACGCGGGCGGCGTCCAGCGCGGGGTAGCAGCCGAGGATGTCGTCGCGCATGGCTCCGGACACGGCGACGACGGCGTCGGCGGACTCGACGGCGGTGCGCTCGGCCCAGCCGGACAGCTCGTAGCCGCCGCCGAGTTGCTCGGCCTTCCAGGGGCGCAGGGGCTCCAGCGAGTGGGCGGTCACCACGTGCGGGACGCCGTACAGGAGCTTGGCGAGGTGGCCGCCCAGGTTGGCGTACCAGGTGTGGGAGTGGACCAGTTCGCGGCCTTCGAGGGCGGCGGTCATGGCCAGGTCGACGGAGAAGGTGCGCAGCGCGTCGTTGGCACCGTCGAGCGCGGACCAGGGGCGGTGGCGCAGCACGCCGTCGGTGCGGCCCTCACCCCAGCAGTGCACGTCGAGGTCGACGAGGCGGGCGAGTTCCCGGGCGAGGAACTCGACGTGGACACCGGCGCCCCCGTACACGTCGGGCGGGTACTCCCGGGTCAGCAGTCCCACACGCACCCGGAGCCTCCCGTCTTCGCGGCTGGTCCCTTCATGGTCACCCAGACGCGGCGCCTTAGGAAGGGCGCGGGGCCTGCGGGGACCGGGGAGATCCCGGCGGCCGCGGGAAGCAGCAGTCGCCGCACACGCCCGCTCCGGGCACCCGGTAGTAGAGGCAGCAGCTGCGGCGCCGGAAGGCGGTGCCGGTGAGGGTGCCGGTTCCGGCGAGCAGGGGGTGGGCGAGCAGGCCGGCGGTCAGCGCCCCGGCCCGCTCGGCGGTGTCCGTACGACCGTGGCGGCGGGCCCAGCGGTTCAGTTCCCGGCCGGCGCCGGCCAGCGCGGAGGCGGCGTTGCCCCACAGCAGCCCGGTGGCGACGCCGTACCTGTTGTGCACAGCGACCGTCAGAGGCGCGAGGTGGGCGGTGAGTACGACGTCCGCGAGGGTGGCGGTGTCCGCCGGCCGGGAGCGCACCTCGGCGAGCCAGAGGTCGTCGGGGGCAGTGGCGTCGGGGTCCCAGCGCAGCAGGCCCGGGGCGAGGTCGGGGACCCGGCCGGTGAGGGCTGCGCAGGCCAGCGCCACGGACCACAGGCGGGCCGCGAGCCCCTGCTGGGCGACGGAGGCGGCGACCCGGGCCTCGGGGGCGCGCAGGGCGTCCGCCACCTTCCGGACGCGGCGGGCCAGGGGGTCGGCCAGAGGGAAGGCCGGCGGGTCGGCCGTAACCGGAACGTGAACGTGAACGTCCGGGCCGGTGTCACCGTAATCCGGTGCATAGGCGTGCGCGAGGGTGGGAAGAGGTCGGGGCGGCGACGGCCGGGACGCGCGCAGGACGAAGAAGCCGCCGAGCGGGCGGAGTGCGGCGAGGGCGGGGTCGAGGTCCACGGAGAGCAGTAATATCAAGGCCCGTAGGGGGCGCGACCAGGGGTACCTGACGAAAGTCGCCCACCCTGGGGAGGACGGCGGGGCCGTCGTACTCCATCGGTAGTAGGACCCAATGAAGTCTCAGGGACGACGACGGGAAGACCCTGAGACGGCATCGTGTTGTCCATGAAAGACGACCGTTCGCCGCGCCGGGCCCAGCGCCCCCGCCTCACGCAGAGGATCAGCCGATGAGCGCCCTCGCGTTGTCCGTGCTGCTGTCGCTCGTCTCCGCCGTGGCGTACGCGGGCGGAGCGATCGTGCAGGAGCAGGTCGCGGCGTCCTCCTCGGCCGCTCAGTACGCCCCGCTGCGCCGGCCCGGCTGGTGGGCGGCGGTCGCGCTCAACGGCCTCGGCGGCGTGCTGCACGTCGTGGCGCTCGCCCTCGGTCCGCTGAGCCTGGTGCAGCCGCTGGGTGCGCTGACCATCGTCTTCGCACTGCCCATGGCGGCGCTGTTCGTGGGCCGCAGGGCCGGTGCGACGGCCTGGCGCGGCGCGCTCATGGCCACGGTCGGCCTCGCCGGTCTGCTCTCCCTGGTCGGCGCGTCCGACGCGCAGTCGCTGGACACGGCACAGCGGATCGCCGCGGCCGTCGTCACCGGCGCGGTGATCGTCGCGCTGGTGATCGCCGGCCGGGCCGCGCACCGGCACCCCGCGGTCCGCAGCATCCTGCTGGCGATCGCGTCCGGCATCGCGTTCGGGATGTCCTCGGTCTTCACCAAGACCGTCGCGGTCGACTGGAGCGGCGGAGTGTCCGCCGCCGACCTGCCGTCCATGGCCGTGATCGGCGTGCTCGCCACGGCGGGCATGGTGCTGTCGCAGGCCGCCTACCGGGGCGCCGGTCTCGCCGCCCCGCTGGCCACGCTGACGGTGGTGAACCCGGTGGTGGCCGCGGTGGTCGGCATCACGATGTTCGGCGAGACCTTCCGCTACGGCACTACCGGCACCGCGCTCGCCCTGAGCTGCGGCGTGGTCGCGGCGGGCGGACTGATCCTGCTGACGACGGAGCGGATCGCACGGGAGTCGGCCGAGCAGCCCGCGGACCTTCCTGCGGCGGACGGGGCGGTGCCGGTCCCGGAGCCGGCCGCGTTGCCGATGGGGCCGGTACCTGTCGCGGCGGAGGCGGCGGACCTTCCGGTGGCGCGGCTGTCCGAGAAGGTCCTGGTGCCTTCCCCGGTGTCACCGCCGGTGTCGGAGACCGCCCCCGCCAAGGAACCCGCCAAGGAGCTGTACGCCGCACGGGGCCCGGCGGAGAGCGACGACGTCCCGCCCTCCTTCGGCCCCTTCTACGGCGGCCCGTTCGTGCCGCCGCCCCTGTTCAGCCCGCATCGGGTCCGGGTCAGATCCTGACCCCTCCGGCCCGCAGGTACGCCACCGGGTCGACGTCGGAACCGAAGCCGGGCCCCGTCCGCACCTCGAAGTGCAGATGCGGGCCCGTGACGTTGCCGGTGGAGCCGGAACGTCCGATGCGCTGGCCGGCGCCCACCGACTGTCCGTCCCTGACGGAGATCGCCGAGAGGTGGGCGTACTGCGAGTAGCGGCCGTCGCTGTGCCGGACGACCACCTGGTACCCGTAGGAACCGCCCCAGCCCGCGCTGACGACCCGGCCGGCCGCGACCGACTTGATCGAGGTGCCGGTGGGGACGGGGAAGTCGACGCCGGTGTGGTAGCCCTTCGACCAGGAGGAGCCCGACTGGTGGTACGGCGTGCCGACGGCGCCGTCGACGGGAGCGACGACGGCGCTGTGGGTGGTGGCGGCCTTGTCCTCCTTGACCTTGACCTTGGCCTTGACCTTGCTCGTGCCGCTGTCGGAGGAGGACTTCTTCGGAGCCTTCTTCCGCGTCGGCTCCTTCTCCTGCTTGTGCTCCCGCTCCCGCTCCTGCTTCTTCTCCTTCTTCTGCGGCTTCTCCTGCTTCGGGCGGGGTTCGGCCGTCGTCGCGTCGCCGCGGGAGGCCGTGCCCGCCGCCTCGCCGCGCAGCGTCAGTCGCTGGCCCGGCAGGATCAGGTCGGGGTCCGATCCGATGGCGCCGCGGTTGGCCTCGTACAGCCCCTGCCAGCCGCCGCCCACCCGGTGGGTGTCGGCGATTCCGGAGAGGGTGTCGCCGGTGACCACCGTGTACATGCGGCCCTTGCCGGCCCGGGACTGCGGCGTGGTCTGCGGCTGGATGTCCTTCACAGAGTCCGCCTTGGCGGCGGGCTTCTTGGCGGACTTCTTGGCGGGCGTGTCGGCCGGCTTCTCGGCCCCCGCTCCCCCGGCCGGCCGGATGTCGGGCGTGTCGCCACCCCGGGTCAGTCCGGCCCGCTGCGAGCACACCGGCCAGGCGCCGGGTCCCTGTCCGTCGAGCACCTTCTCGGCGACGGCGATCTGCTGGTCCTTGGTGGCCAGGTCGGCACGAGGGGCGTACCGGGTGCCGCCGAAGGCCTCCCAGGTGGACTGGGTGAACTGCAACCCGCCGTAGTAGCCGTTGCCGGTGTTGATGTCCCAGTCGTTGGTGGACTCGCAGGCGGCGACCTTGTCCCAGGTCTCCACGTCGGCCGCCTGGGCCGTGCCGGTACCGACGAGCGGGAGGGCCAGACCCGCGCCGCCCGCGGTGACGGTCAGTGAGGCGCGGTTGATCCTGTTCGGCTGATACCGGCGGTGCCGGCCGCGTACGGCCATGGAGGTCCCCCTCGACATTGCGTCAGGAGGGGCAAAAGTAAGCGCCGCGAACAGGCCATGACAAGACGGCAATCGGCCGGTTCGTCCCGCCAAGTGGCGCGGAACGGATGCTTGTTGGCCGGATGCGGCGTCCGCCCGCTGAGGCGCCGGGCGCGTTCCGCGCGTACTGGAGTCCGCCGGGCCAGAAAGTGCGACCGGTGAACGGGCACGTCAGGATGGTCACGGGGCGGAACCGGCCATACTGGCGGGCACGACCGGCACCACAGACATCAAGGTCACTAGGAGCCATCCCAATGAGCACTACAGCGCAGATCGGCGTCACGGGTCTCGCGGTCATGGGCCGCAACCTCGCCCGCAACTTCGCCCGCAACGGCTACACGGTCGCGGTGCACAACCGGACGGCGTCGCGCACGCACGCGCTGGTGGAGGAGTTCGGCGGCGAGGGCGACTTCGTCGCGACCGAGACCGCCAAGGAGTTCGTGGCGGCGCTGGAGCGGCCCCGACGCCTGGTGATCATGGTGAAGGCCGGTGACCCGACCGACGCGGTGATCCAGGAGTTCGCCCCGCTGCTCGAACCGGGCGACATGATCATCGATGGCGGCAACGCCCACTTCGCGGACACCAGGCGCCGGGAACGCGAACTGCGCGAGCAGGGCATCCACTTCGTCGGCACGGGCATCTCCGGCGGCGAGGAGGGCGCGCTGCACGGCCCGAGCATCATGCCGGGCGGCTCGAAGGAGTCGTACGGGTCGCTGGGCCCGATGCTGGAGAAGATCTCCGCGAAGGCGGTGGACGAGGCGCCCTGCGTCACGCACGTGGGTCCCGACGGTGCCGGGCACTTCGTGAAGATGGTGCACAACGGCATCGAGTACGCCGACATGCAGCTGATCGGCGAGGCGTACCAGCTGCTGCGCGACGTCGCCGGGTACTCCCCCGCGCAGATCGCCGACATCTTCCGCACCTGGAACACCGGCCGGCTGGACTCGTACCTGATCGAGATCACCGCCGAGGTGCTGTCGCACGTGGACGCGGAGACCGGCAAGCCGTTCGTGGACGTGGTGGTCGACCAGGCGGAGCAGAAGGGCACCGGCCGCTGGACGGTGCAGATCGCGCTGGATCTGGGCGTACCGGTGTCCGGCATCGCGGAGGCCGTCTTCGCCCGTTCCCTGTCCGGGCACGCGGCGCTGCGGGAGGCCTCGCGGCGGCTGGCGGGCCCGAAGGCGTCAGCGCTGAGCGAGGCCGAGGCGGGCGCCTTCGCCGACCGGGTGGAGCAGGCGCTGTACGCGTCGAAGATCGTGTCGTACACGCAGGGATTCCACGAGATCGCGGCGGGCAGTGAGGAGTACGGCTGGGACATCGACCTGGGCGCGGTCTCCGCGATCTGGCGCGGCGGCTGCATCATCCGCGCGGCCTTCCTGGACCGCATCCGTGCCGCGTACGACGCCCGTCCCGACCTGCCGAGCCTGCTGTCGGACGAGACGTTCGCGCAGGAGATCGCCGCCGCCCAGGACGACTGGCGCGAGGTCCTGGTCGCCGCGACCCGGCAGGGCGTGCCGACGCCCGGCTTCGCCGCCGCCCTCGCCTACTACGACGCGCTGCGCGCCGAGCGGTTGCCCGCCGCGCTGACGCAGGGGCAGCGGGACTTCTTCGGCGCGCACACGTACCGGAGGACGGACCGGGAGGGCGCGTTCCACACTCTGTGGGGCGGGGACCGGTCGGAGGTCACGGCGTAACGGAGAGCGGGGAGCCGGCAGGCCGAAGGGGCCGGTGGACGGCCGC
>NZ_JBHXNW010000087.1:0-37052 GCF_042717365.1 Streptomyces sp. NPDC058534 | reverse complement strand
CGGCGTCGTAGCGCTTGTACGCCTTGCGCAGCTTCCCCTCGGCTTCTTCGGCCTGTCCGCGGAACTCCTCGGCCGCTTTACTCTTCCACGCCTCAATCGACGAGAGCGCTTTTATCTCTTCCGCTTGCTTCTTTATGGATTCTGCCGTTTTTCGCAGATCTCTACCGAGTCTGGCGACTTCCTCTGGGTCGCCGGGGATAGGATCCTCGGACTCTCCTATGACTGCCCACTCGTCAGTTCTGGGACGCGTCACTTGGTCCCCCCGTCGGCACCGGGCTTCTTCTTGTCGGTTCCCCGGAGAGCCTCGGCAAGTTGGTGATCAATGTCCTCGTAGGCCTTGGCTGCCGTCGAAAGGATCTTCGACAGCTTCTCCAGTTCCTCCATGAGGCGCTCACGGTGGATCTTCCAGTTGTCACCAAAGTCGTCGAAGACCTTGACCAGACCCTGGTCACCCAGCGTGCTCACGCCCAGCCCTTCCGCGGGGTTCGCCCGGTCCTTGAAGTCGCGGTGGATCTTGGAGAGAGCGCTGCCGCTCTCCTTGATACGCGTGACGTCGGCAGTCTGATCCGACATTCCCCCCCCTGTGACACACGATCATATTCGGTGTTAAGTATGACGTCTCATACTGCCCTCTGACGACAGAATTCCTATGCGCTCACGTGCCGCCCCTTGAGGAATTCCAGGCATCTACTTCCTCATCCGGACTGATCCGAATGATGCGGGCAAATTCATCGATATCATCGAGAGCTCGGAGAATCCGGCCGGCGTCAGGGTCGGCCAGGATGATCAGGACGTCCGCGGCTTCCGTGCCCTTCTCGTAGCGCCACGCGTAGCGGAGGCCTACGTGCACCTCGTTGCTGTCTTCGTCCTGGTAGTAGCGCAGTACCCGCAAGCCGGTTCCCAGATGCGGGGAGTCGAAGTCCTCAACGATGGGGGGCTCGACGGTGTAGCTCGCGTCGGCGTGGGTCAGCTCACGCAGTGCCGTTTCCCGGTCCTCGCCCTCCTCGATCTCCACCAGGTCGACGTACACGGGGAGTGGGATCTCCCGTGGGTGCGGGAGATGGAGGAAGACCTCGAAGTCGGGAAAGGCTGCGGGGGCCCTGATGGCGAACATCAACAGCATGTTGGTCAGCAGGTCGACTTCGCCCGGTTCTGGCTTCTCCGACGCGATATCCTCCCAGAGACCCTCGGCAAAGTAGCGAGCCCACGCCTCCGGCGTTTGTGCCTCCTCGACGTCCTCAAGACCCGGTTCAGGCCACATGAGCGGGATGCGGATCCAAGGGGCCAGGTCCATGGCGTGCTTGACGTTGAGCCAGCTCACTCGTAGCTCCATTTGAACGTGGCGACCACCGCGTCGAACAACTCGACCAGCACGTCGGTGAATTCACTGTCGATATCGCCGTCACCCGGCGTGGAGAAGTTGATGCTGATCCAGCGACCGGGATCGTCCGGCACGGGAATCACATAGTCGACCCGTCGCGTCGGCAGGGCGGTCTGCTGTACGGCTTCGGGTGCGGAACTCAGCTTCTCCTCGTCAGGAGTGGAGCGATAGGCTCGACGGAGTGCGGATGCCCCTGCCACGTCAACCTTTGTCCCCGTTCCGCCGGGGACGTCGTCGTTGGCCAGTTGAGTGATCACTGCCTGTTGAGGAACCGCATGAGCTTGGCCGATCGGCAGCTCTGCGACGATGAAAGAGGCCATGAGGAAGATCCCCCCGCGCGGCAGCACCGGCAGGTAGAGGTCAAGGCCACCGTTTCTTCTGGCCGCACGCGCCTGCCTCTCCAACTGGCGACGCATGTCCAGTCGGAAGCGCATCGCGTCGTCCCGGGGAATGCCCTCCGGGACTTGCCCCATGTGCGAGAAGAGGATCTTCTCCAGTGCTTCCTTCGTGCCCTCGCGCAAGGGGATGCGGACCCAACCGGGTGGCAGGATGAGCTCGTAGCCGCGGGGAGCGGTCACCTCGACGCGGGGCGACTGTTGCTCCGAACCGGACGTGCTCATGCGCCGGCCCGCTTCTTGAGCTGCCGGTCGGCCACCAGGATCGTCAGGCAGGAGAGCATCGGAATCACAGCCAACCAGCTGTAGCCGATGGCTCCGATGATGTTCCAGACCAGGTACATGACGGCAACGATCTTGATCGTCTGGGAGAAGTTGGCGCCAATCTGCGGATTACGGATTAGTTCTCGGTTCCTGAAAAACAGGATTAGCATCAGTACTGGCGCGATCATCATCGGCCAAGCCACGTAACCGTAGGTGAGCCAGTCGATTCCTGCGTATTCACTTCCGATATCCTGGAAGGCAAGACAGAGAATCGGCGCCAGCGTGCACGCGGCAAGGAACTTCATGGCCCGCGATTCCTGTGGACTCTTTGCCGGGATTGTCGCCACTATCTCCGCTCCCTCGGATTGCGATTTGAATTCCGTCCCACCCTTTTCCTGTCGGTCGATTCGCACTCCGGAGTGGTCACCAACGGCTCCCGACTTCACGCGTCAGGACATCCTTCGCGTCACCGTACTGCTCCCCGAAGGGTCCCTTTTCTCCGAGTTTGTCACCTACGTCCACCAGGGTGGCAGCGCCGTAGTTCAGCCTAAACTTCAGTGCAGCCTTGCCCACCGCATCGGCCGCCTTCACCACATCGGTATTCCCACTGAACTCGGCGCGCATGGCCTTGGCGAACTTGGTTGCGCTGACGACCTCCCTATCACCGCCCACCAGGCGTTCGAGCGGGTTGGACCCAGGCCGTGTTTCCCTCGACCCGATCTGGCGCAGCGCATCCTTCGCACGCACAGCTTTCGCGCCGCGGGCCGAGTTGGTGCCGTATCGCATGACGTTCCTGTCGAGCAGCTTGCGTAGATTCGCGTACCGCTGGAACCGTCCCGCCCTGCTTGTGTTCTTGAGCGCTGTCGTCGCGGCCTTCACGCCCTTCATCGCCACGCTGCCGAATCCCAGCGTCGCCAGCGCGAAGACGTCCATGGCGACATCCGTCCAGCTCCCGTCACCGGAGAGGGCCAGCATCGTGTGCCCGACGCCGACGATCGCCGTGAGGCTGATGGCGGTCACCATGATGAGGGTCGCTATCCACCCGACGGGCGTGAAGAGAAGGGCGATAGCACCAATTAGGGTCGCTGCCGTACTCAGGATGTCAACGACGGACTTGATCGTGTCCGCATGCTCGTGTACCCAGTCCTTGAAGTTCTCCCACTTGCTGTCCTTGATGATGTCGGAGATGTCACGGCCGATGTTCTCGGCATAATGCTGGGCGCTGGAGTCGCGATCGGAGATGACCTGGTTGAGCTGCTTGTGGTACGAGGACAGGTGGCTGTTGGGGTCGGCCTCTGCCGGCGCCTTCTTGTCGCCGTCCTTCTTGGCTTCGGCTTCCTTTTTCTTCACCTCGGCAGCGTGTTCCTCGTCGGCCTGCTTCGCGGCGCGGAGGATGCCGTCGGCCCGTTCCTGGAATCCCTCCAGCGCATTGGCCCACTTGCCGAGGTCGCCGACGACACGTTCGTAGCGGCCCGCCGTCTCGCGAAAGCGCTTCTCGAGGTCGCCGGACTTCTCCCGGATCTTTTCGGCGTACTTGCCCTTCAGGGCGTCGCCGTCGGCGGCCTGGCGCAGAATGGCAGCCTGGTCACGTAGAGTCGAGGCGAGGTTCTTCATCCTGGTGACCTCGTCGCGGATGTCCTCCGGATCGCCGGGGATCGGGTCCTTCTCCGCCAGCGGATGCCAGTCGACCGGCCGGCGCCTGCCCTTACCCGTACCCATTGGTCAACTTCCCCCGTTTTTGCCGTTTTTCTTCTCGGTCACGTTCTTGAGATCGAGGTCCAGCTTCTCAAAGCTCTTGAGTGAAGTATCTACTTGCTTACCCAAGTCCTCGACGTTTTCGAGGAGTTCGCGTCGGTAGTTGTCCCAGTTGTTAACGAATTCGTCCATCTTTCCGGCGATGCTGCCATGACCCCAGATGTCATGGATGTCGGCGCGGTGTTTTTCGATATCTTTAAGGGCTCTCTTGATGTCGTTCAGATTTTTCTTCGAAGACTCAAGAAGTGTGAAGTCGACCAGCAGGCGGTCGTGCTCCCCCATGGGCCCCTCCTCGGGGATTCCTTGATCAGGTCAAGGTCGTGGGCGACATGCCCGGGCGCGGCAGGACACTTTATGCACCCCACCGCGCCCGGGCAGCGTAGTGGCCGCCGCCGGCAGCACTAGCCCTTGGCGGTCTTCGCCAGCTGCTCGTCCAGGTCCTCGTACGCCTTCTTGGCGTTGGTGAGGAACTTGGAGAGTCCCTCCAGCCCCTTGACGGTCTTGGCCGCGCCCTTGGTGAAGTCCTTGATGGACTCGTCGTAGGCGCCGGAGGCCTTCTGCGTGGTGAAGCCGTTGGCGACTAGTTCCTCGACGCCCTTTTCGATGGCCTTCAACATGTCTTCCATGTCGCCCATCGCCTTGATGAGGTCGTTGGCCTTCTTCTCCATCTCGGCGTAAGTAAGGTCTGCATCCTTGGCCATGACAGCTCTCCCTCCCGTTGCCGCAGGGCCTTCCCCCGTGGCGTGATTGGCGCGGTCCGCCCGGTCGTCTACGGGCCGTCCGCATGAGCAAAGATCCTACGGGTGAGGCCAAGGGGACGACAGGGATACCCTGCAGCGGAAACGTGAACCCGTGCACATCCCGGCCTGTGAAGCCCTGTGCCTCCCGTTGCACGGGGGCAAGGTGCGGCGGCTAAGGTCACTCCACTGTGTTAAGCGTTCCGGGGGAAGCCTCAGCCCAGCAAGGAGGACGAACGTGCGCCTGAGTCTGACCGTCGTCGACCCGATCGGCGGAGCCAGCGCCGATGTGGTGCTCGACGCCGATCCGGAGTCGTCGGTCGGCGACATCACTCGGGAGCTGGCACGCCATGTCGGTGTTGCCGGTGGTGCGGAGATCATCCCCATCGGCGGGCGTCCCGGCCCCGGCGGCACACCGCAGGCCTTCGTCGACGGCTACCCCCTCGATCCCGACGCCAACATCGTCGGCTCACCGCTGCGCGAGGGCGCTGTCGTCAGCCTGCACGATCCGGCCGGCTGCGTTCCCGGTGAGCCCACCGGTGTCGTGGAGTTCCGCGTGGCCGGCGGTCCCGCCGCCGGTGTCGTGCACCGGCTGGGCGTTGGCCGGTACGACATTGGCAGCGGCCCCGCCGCGCACATCCGCATCGACGATCCCGAACTCGTCTCGCGCGCCGCCACTTTGTCCATCGCCATGGACGGCACCTGCGACGTCACCCTGCACGGCATCGAGAAGAAGAACACCGGGGACAACGAAGAGGAAAAGAAGAAGAAGCGGAAGGGGAAGGAGGAGGACAAGGAGAAGGAGGAGAAGGGGCGCGACAGTAACCACCCCCGCCTCGACGGCGACGACTTCGACGGCGGCTCCTGGCCCCTCGGCTCCCAACTCTCCCTCGGTAACACGCTTCTGGAGATCGACGGCTACTCCCCTCCCAACGCTGCCCTGAAATGGTCGGAAGACGGAGCCGGGCTCGACTACAACCGGCCTCCGCGACTGCGCCCGGCGGAGCGCGAGACCCACTTTCGGCTGCCTTCTCCGCCCAGGGAGTACGAAGTCCGGCCGCTGCCCTGGCTGATGGCTCTGTTCCCGCTGGTCGGTGCGGTTGTGGCCGTCATGATCTTCGGGCGCTGGTACTACATGATCATGGCTCTGATGAGCCCGGTCATGCTCTTCGGCAACTACTTCATGGACAAGAAGCACGGGCGCAAGTCCCATGCGCAGCAGGTCAAGGAGTACAAAGAGACCAAGGAACGGATCGAGAAGGACGCCCAGGACGCGCTGCGGCTGGAGCGGCTCGACCGACGCGGCGCCATTCCCGATCCCGCCGCTGTGCTCGCCTTCGGCACCGGCCCTCGTACGCGGTTGTGGGAGAGGCGGCGCACGGACGCCGACCATCTGCTCCTTCGGGTCGGCACCGGCCGCGTGCCGTCCGAAGTCGTTCTCGACGATCCGGAGCAGGACGAGCACAAGCGTCAGGTCACCTGGGACATCGAGGACTCGCCCGTCGCGCTGCCTCTGCAGGACCTGGGCGTCATCGGTGTCGCGGGGCCCGGCGACTCAGCACAGGCACTCGCGAGATGGGCCGTGGCGCAGACCGCAGTGCTGCACAGCCCGATGGATGTCCAGTTCTACGTGCTCACCGAGAACCACGCACAGCCGCGCTGGGACTGGGTCCGCTGGCTCCCGCACGCCCGCCCTGCGAACGGCCAGGACGCCAACGTGATGATGGGGACGGACTCCGAGACCGTGAGCGCCCGGGTCGGTGAGCTGACGCAGTTGCTCGACGCCAGGCAGAAGGCCCTGAAGGAGAACAACCGCAGTGGCGCCGGTCCCGCCTTCACCGACCCGGACATCGTCGTCGTATGGGACGGGTCTCGTCGGCTGAGGTCGCTGCCGGGCGTCGTACGACTCCTGCGGGAAGGGCCGGCGGTCGCCATGTACGCGATCTGCCTGGACGAGGAAGAGCGCTTCCTGCCCGGCGAGTGCCAGGCCTTCGTCGTCGCCGAGCCGCTACGCCACAGCGACACCGTCGCCGCTCAGCCCGGGAGCTCCCCTCAGGCCGCCGCCGGTGGCTTCCCCTCCTTCCAGGCCTGGCACCAAGGCGCCCCACAGGCCCAGCAGGCCGCCGAGCGGGCACTCGAACTGCGATTGCGCGTCGAGCAGACCGGCGCCCGGCGCAGGTCCGGTGTACGGCCCGACCTCGTCTCCCCTGCCTGGTGCGCCCGGCTGTCCCGGGCGCTGTCGCCCCTGCGCGACATCAGTGGCGAGACGGAGGACTCCGCGCTCCCGTCCTCGAGCCGGCTCCTCGACGTGCTCCAGCTGGAGCCCCCGACGCACGACGGCGTCGCCGCGCGCTGGCGCATGGGCGGTCAGTCCACCATGGCGGTCCTCGGTGAGTCGTACGACGGTCCCTTCGGCATCGACATCCGGCGCGACGGTCCGCACGGACTCATCGCCGGTACGACCGGTTCAGGCAAGTCGGAGCTGCTCCAGACCATCGTGGCCGCGCTCGCCGTCGCCAACACGCCCGAGAACATGACGTTCGTCCTCGTCGACTACAAGGGCGGGTCCGCCTTCAAGGACTGCGTCAAACTCCCGCACACCGTCGGCATGGTCACCGACCTCGACGCACACCTCGTCGAACGCGCCCTGGAATCGCTGGGCGCGGAGCTGAAGCGGCGCGAGCACATCCTCGCCGCCGCCGATGCCAAGGACATCGAGGACTACCAGGACCTGGTGCGCCGGGACCCGTCCCACGCACACATACCCCGGCTGCTCATCGTCATCGACGAGTTCGCGTCCATGGTGCGCGATCTGCCCGACTTCGTGACGGGTCTCGTCAACATCGCCCAGCGAGGCCGCTCCCTCGGCATTCACCTCCTGCTGGCCACGCAGCGACCGAGTGGTGTCGTATCGCCCGAGATCCGCGCCAACACCAACCTTCGGATCGCCCTGCGCGTGACCGACGCCGGTGAGTCGACCGATGTCATCGACGCTCCCGACGCCGGTCACATCGCCAAGAGCACGCCGGGCCGCGCGTACGTCCGTCTCGGCCACGCCTCCCTCATCCCCTTCCAGTCCGGCCGCGTCGGTGGCCGCCGCCCGGGTGCCGCAGATCCGGCGGCGCTCGCCCCGTGGGCCGGGCAGCTCTCCTGGGAGGAACTGGGACGGGCCGGGCTCGCCAAGCCCAAGTCCGAGGCGCGGGAGGACGACGAGGTCACCGATCTCAAGGTCTTGGTGGACGCCATCCGGGAGGCCAACGAGGCCCTCGGCATTCCGGCCCAGCACTCTCCGTGGCTGCCCGCCCTGGACGAGTCGCTGCTGTTGGACGACATTCCGGAGGTGCTCAGCCAGGGGGCGCTGCCGGCGGCTCCGTACGGCATCGCGGACCTGCCGGCCGAACAGGCCCGCCGCCCGGTGGTCGTCGACTTCGCCACCTTCGGACACCTGCTCATCGCCGGTGGCCCGCGCAGCGGCCGCTCGCAGGTGCTGCGTACCGTCGCGGGCTCCCTGGCCCGCACGCTGTCGAGCGCCGACGTCCACTTGTACGGCATCGACTGCGGCAACGGCGCCCTGAACGCACTGACCCGGCTGCCGCACTGCGGCGCGGTCGTCGGCCGCAATCAGCAGGAGCGGGTCATCCGGCTCTTCAATCGGCTCACCGGCGAACTCACCCGGCGACAGGATCTGCTGGCGGAGAAGGGCTATGCCGACATCCTGGAGCAGCGGGCCGCCGCGGCCGAGGACGAGCGACTGCCCCACATCGTGGTCCTCCTCGACCGCTGGGAGGGCTGGCTGCCCACGCTCGGCGAGTACAACCACGGCGACCTCACCGACCAGGTGATGGTGTTGATGCGCGAGGGCGCGAGCATCGGCCTGCACCTTGTCATCACCGGTGACCGCCAGCTGCTGACGGGGCGGATCTCCTCCCTCACCGAGGACAAGTACGGTCTGCGCCTCGCGGACCGCGGCGACTTCTCGTTGCTGGACATCAACGCGCGCAAGATCCCCGAAGAGATCCCGCCCGGCCGCGGCTTCGCCAGCGGGACGGCGACCGAGACCCAGTTCGCCCTGCTCGCCGAGGACACCACCGGTCAGGGTCAGGCTGCCGCGCTCCTCGCGATCGGCGAGGCGGCGACCGCCCGGGACGCCGGGCTGCCGCGCTCCCGCCGCCCGTTCCGCGTCGACGTCCTGCCCAGCCGGATCTCCTTCGCCGATGCCTGGGCCATGCGCGACCCGGTGGCGAGCGCATCCCCGCTGTGGGCGCTGGCGGGTGTCGGCGGCGACGAGCTCACCGCCTTCGGCCCCGACCTCGCCCAGGGTGTCCCGGCATTCGTGATCGGCGGGCCCGCGAAGTCCGGGCGCAGCACGGTGCTGCTGAGCGTCGCCCGCTCCTGTCTCGCCCAGGGCGTACGGCTGATTCTGGCGGCACCTCGCCCGTCCCCGCTGCGCGAACTGGAGGGGACGGAAGGCGTCCTGAAGGTCTTCACCGGCCGGGACATCGAAGAGGACGAGATGGAGGAGCTCATCGAGTCGGCCAGTCCCGAGCAGCCGATCGTCGTCCTGGTCGACGACGCTGAGGTGCACGACGACTGCGACGCCGAGGACATCTTCAAGCGCATCGTCGAACGCGGTGTGGAGGAGGGCCTGGCCGTCGTCATCGCCGGTGACGAGGAGGAGATCTGCGACGGCTTCTCCGGTTGGCAGGTCGACATGAAGAAGGCCCGCCGCGGCATCCTGCTGTCTCCGCAGGACAGCTCCGCGGGAGAGTTGATCGGCATCCGCACGAACCGGAGCATGGTCGGCGGCCAGATCACCCCGGGCAAGGGCATGCTGCACCTCGGCAGCGGGGAGCATCTGACGGTCACCACGCCTATGTGATGGGCACCGGCCGCCCGGAAAGGACGGGCCGCAGGACCGAGGGGTTCCTGCGGCCCGTCGTGCTCGCTACACGGCCGGCAACGCGTAGATCTCAGGGCCGTGCGTCGCCAGCAGCCGGTTCCCCGAGAGGGCGACCTGCCACGGCTCGCCCACGCCCTTGCTGTCGCTGTAGGTCCACCGCAACTTACCGGTCCTCACCTCCAGGGCGACAATGCCGCCGTCCAGGGAACCGGTGGCGCCGTACAGCGTCGCCCCTGCCCGCACGAACGTCTCCGGGCCCTCCACGTCCAGCTCGTCGCAGAGCCAGGTCCGCTTGCCGGTCTTGACGTCCACGGCCCATACGCCGTCGTCGTGGTCGCTGGCGTAGAGGACGCCGTCGATGACCGTCGGGTTGCTGAAGCCGCGGCGGCCGGCCGGGGACAGCGTCCAGACGGTGCTGCCCTTGTCCGCGTCGACGGCCGTCAGTTCGTCGCCCGGCAGGAAGACGAGGCCGTTCGCGACCGTGGGTCGCCAGGTCCACTCCTCACCGATCTTCTTGGTCCACAGCTGACCGCCGGTGGCGGTGTCCCGGACGGTGAGGTTGAAGTTCGAGTCGGCGTAGACCAGGTACTTGCCCGACACGGCGCCCTGGACGTCGTAGTCCTTGGTACCCCAGTCCCGGTGCTGGATCCACGCCTGCTTTCCCGTGCTGTGGCTGATGGCCGCGACGGCCGTGCGGTACTTGGTGGCACTCTGTGACTGGCCGTAGTCGGTCGCCGTGACGTAGACGTTCTTGTCGTCGATCGCGATCGTGTCCTCGACCGACAGATTCTTGCGGAGGCGGCTGCGCCAGACCTCCTGGCCCTTCATGACGTCGTAGGCGACCAGGACACCGTCGTAGTCTCCGTCGGCGAGGGACACCTTGCCGTCGTGGAAGAGGAGCTGGGCTCCCGGCCGGCAGATGCCCGGCTTCGTCCAGCGGGCCTTCCCTGTCTTGACGTCGTAGGCCACGAGCGGATCCCCGCTGAGCAGGAGCAGTCCGTCGTGCGTGAGGAGTGGTACGCCCGTCGTGGTGCTGTCCTCTGCGGCCGACTTGTGCCACAGCGGCTGAGGGGCCACACCCGCCGGTGGCGTAGTGAAGGTCTCGTCCACCGGCTGGGCCGAACCGCCCTTGCCCGGAGTACCCGTTGCGGCATCGGATCCGTCGTCGCCGGATGCGAGCATCCAGGCAGCGCCGCCCCCGGCCACCGCGACGACCGCGGCACCACCGAGTGCCATACCGAGCACCCGGCGACGGGACCGGGCGGGAGCGGGTGGCCCGTCCGCTCCGAGTGAGACCGTGCCGGGCAGAGGGGTTCCGTACGCGGGCGCCGGTGTACCGCCGGGCGGCGTGCCGTAGCCGGCTGACCCGGTCGACGGCACGCCCGCCGACGGCGTCCCGTCCAGCATCGTCGGCGCCGGGCCGAAGGCGGCCGCGGCCTGGGCCTGCGGGGCGGTCTGGGGTGCCTCGGGCGCCTCCAGGTCCAGGATGCCCGCCGCGTGGGTCGCGATGGTCGAGGCGACGGACGACGGCAGCCAGTCGTGCAGAGCGGCGTCGATGCCCGGCCCGGCCAGTGCGGTGACGATCTCCCCCGGCGCCGGGCGATGCGTCGGATCCTTCATGAGGCAGGCGCGGATGAGTCCCAGCAGGGACGGGGGTACGTCCGTCAGTTCGGCCTCGCCGTGCACGACCTGGTAGAGCAGCGAGGCGTGCGAGGCGGTGCCGTCTCCGAAGGCGCCCCGCCCGGTGGCCGCGAACGCGAGCACGGAACCGAGCGAGAAGACGTCGCCCGCCGTGCCGACGTCCTTGCCCATCGCCTGCTCCGGCGACATGTAACCGGGCGAGCCGACCACCACTCCGGTCTGCGTCATCCGGCTGCCGTCCACCGCCCGCGCGATGCCGAAGTCGATGAGGCGGGGGCCGTCGGCGGCCAGCAGGACATTGGAGGGCTTGAGGTCGCGGTGGATCAGTCCT
Organism: Streptomyces sp. NPDC058534; assembly: GCF_042717365.1. Taxonomy (NCBI): domain Bacteria; kingdom Bacillati; phylum Actinomycetota; class Actinomycetes; order Kitasatosporales; family Streptomycetaceae; genus Streptomyces; species Streptomyces sp. NPDC058534. The sequence continues at coordinate 25,648 of NZ_JBHXNW010000087.1, read as the reverse complement.
GCCGCGTGGATGTCCTGCAGTGCCGCGGCCAGCCCGGCCGCCAGCGCGCGGACGGTGTGCTCGGGCAGCGCCCCGTGGGCGCCGACCACGTCCGTCAGGTCGGGGCCGAGGACGTACGACGTGGCGAGCCACGGCAGCGGGGCGTCGGGGTCGGCGTCCACAACGGGGGCGGTGAACCGGCCGGAGACCGCCTGCGCGATCTCCACCTCGTGCCGGAAACGTGCGCGGAAGTCAGGGTCCGCCGCGAGGTCGGGGCGGACGACCTTCACTGCGACGGTACGGCCGCCGGGCGATCGGGCGAGGTAGACGCGGCCCATGCCACCGGCGCCGAGTCTTCCCAGGATGCGGTAACTTCCCAGCTCCCGCGGGTCGTCCGATTGCAGTGTCTCCATGGCGGGCCTTCCCCGTCGCGACGCGTTGACGAACACGTGGCTCGTGCGGTGGTGTTCGCTGTCGCAGACACATTAGTGACAGGCGTGACCGGGGGAGTTGCAGGGGCATGACCACCGAGACCGGGGGATGTCCATCGCCTACTCGACCTTCGACAACCGCGCCTTACTAACAGAGCTGCGTGCCCGCATGCCGGCTGGGCTGCTCGGCGGCCGCCTCGGCCCGCTCCGCCTTCGGCGGCTCCGCGGTGCCCGTCCTGTGCAGGGAGAGCGCGGCCAGGACGGCGGTGCCGGCGATGAGCGCCGCGCAGGTGATCCCGACGGAGTTGAGACTGCTGGTGTACGCGTCGCGAGCGGCTGTCAGCACCTGGTCTCCGAGACGGTCGGGCAGGTTCTGGGCCGTCGCCAGCGCGCTCTCCACGCCGCCGCGCGCCGCTTCGGCGTCCGCGGCCGGCACCTGCTGCGGCACGGTGATCTCCGTCCGGTAGATCGCGGCGCCCAGGCTGCCCAGCGCGGCGATGCCGAGGGACACACCCAGCTGCCCGCTGGTCTCGGACATGGCCGCGGCCGAGCCGCTCTTCTCCGGCGGCGCGGAGCTGATGACGAGGTTCTGACTGAGTGCGCCGATCGGGCCCGTGCCGAAGAAGGCCAGGACGAAGCCGATCGCCAGCAGCGGCAGTCCGCCCGTGGGGTCGACAAGGGCGAGCAGCAGGTAGCCCGCGGCGGCGATGCCGAGTCCGCCCGCGATCACCGCACCCGCCGACAGCCGCTTCGCCAGCGCAGGTGCGGTCATGGCGGCTGCGATCGAGGCGAGTGCGGAGGGCACCATCCACAGCCCGGCCTGGATCGGTGACAGGCCCTGGACCATCTGCAGGAAGCCGGTGATGAAGAGGTAGCTGCCGCCCATCGTGGTCATGGCGAGCATCAGCACCAGGAGCGACGCGGTGAAGGCGCGGTAGCGGAACAGCCGCAGGTCGAGGAGCGGGTGGGCCAGGGTCCGCTGGCGTCGCACGAAGACCAGGCCGATCACGAGGCCGGCCGCGATCGCCGCCGGGGACAGCGGCTGCCAGCCGAGGCGGGCGAACTCCTTGAGCCCGTAGACGACGGGCAGGATCGCGCCGAGCGACAGCAGCACGCTGTAGAGGTCGAGCCGGCCACCGTCGGGGTCGCGGTACTCAGGGAGCAGGAAGGGCGCGGCGATCAGCAGGGCGGCCATGACGGGCACGCCAAGGAGGAAGGCGGATCCCCACCAGAAGTATTCGAGCAGCACGCCGCCGATCACCGGGCCGAGGGCCGTACCCGCCATGAAGGAGCTGGCCCACACCGCGATGGCGCGGCCGCGCTGGCCCGGGTCGGGGAACATGGTGCTGATCAGGGAGAGGGTGGACGGCATGAGGCCGGCGGCGGCGAGGCCGAGCAGCGCGCGGGTGACGATCAGCATCTCGGCGCTGGGGGCGTACGCGGCGGCCACGGAGGCGGCGCCGACCGCGGCGGCGCCGATCACCAGCACCCTGCGGCGGCCGATGCGGTCGCCGAGGGTGCCCATGGTGACCAGGAAGCCGGCCATCATGAAGCCGTAGATGTCCATGATCCACAGGGTCTGGTTGCCGGTGGGTTGCAGGGACTCGGCGAGGTGCGGCAGGGCGAGGAAGAGGACGCTCTGGTCGAGGGCCAGGAGGATGGTGGGCAGGGCGAGTACGGCCAGGCCCAGCCACTGCCGGGCACCCGCTTTGGCGGGCGGCGCGGTCGTGGCGACGGTCGGTGGCATGGGTCCGCCTTTCCGGGCTGGGTTGTGTGCGGCTGGGTCGGTCGGACGGCGGTGACGAGGCCGGTCACACGAAGAAGCTGTCGTGGCGCACGAAGAACTCCGCGCGCTCCTCTTCGCTGAGGCCGTCGAGCCGGGTGACGCCTTCGAAGTAGTCCTCGCGGGGCGCGCCCGGGGCGAAGAGCATGAGCATGGAGGCGGGTTCGCCGGATTCGTTGCGGAAGGCGTGCAGCCCGCCGACCGGCACGTACAGGTAGTCGCCGGGGGTGGCGTCGATCCAGCGCCGCCCGTCGAAGAGCCGCATGGCGCCGGACAGGATGAAGAACGACTCCGACATGGCCTTGTGGAAGTGCGTGCTGGGCCCGCCGAACTCCGGACCCATGTCCACCCGGTACAGGCCGTACTCGCCGCCGGTGGAGACGGTGGTGGACAGGTAGTGGTAGGCGGTTCCCTGGGAGACGGTGGGGCCGTCGGTGGCGACGGGCCGGGAGACGAGGTCGGGCGGGGCCGTCGCGGGGCGGAAGTCGGCATTGATCTCGCCGTGTTCACCGAAGTAGCGGGGGTCGGGGTAGGACACGGTCACTCCTTGGGCGTACGAGAAGGACGGGAAGGACGAGAAGGACGCGTCGGGAGCCGGGGTCAGTCGTCGAGGAAGTCGCCGGCGAGCTTGACGAGTTGGGTGGGGTCGGCGAACCAGTCCATGTGGCCCGCGTCCGGGATCTCCACCAGCCGGCTGCCGGCGATGCCCTCGTGCAGCTGCCGGGAGCCCTCGACGGGGATCATGGCGTCGCCGCCGAAGCCGACGATCAGCGTGGGCGCGGTGACCTCGGGGAGCAGGTGCCTGATGTCCACCTGTCCGGCAAGGTCGATCTGGCGGACGATGCCGGCCGGCGGCCAGGGGTCGGCCAGCGACTGGGCGAGTCCGTCGTGGCCGAACCGGTCCAGCGTCGCGGCACTGAAGCCGGTCAGCGCCGAGAACCGCTTGAGCAGTTCGCGGTCGGTGGCGAGCAGCTTGCGCCAGGTCTCGAAGTAGTAGCTGTCGCGCGGTCCGCCGGAGTGCGTCCAGCCGCCGACGAGGACGAGCCGGCGCACCAGGCCGGGGTGGGCGGCGGCGACCGCGGCGGCGGCGACCGCGCCGAGGGAGAAGCCGAGCAGGTCGACGGGGCCGTCGGAGGCGTCGCGTACCGCGGCCGTGACCTGGTCGGCGATCAGGTCGACGGTCAGCTCCGCACCGTCGTCCTCGGTCCGGCCGCTGCCGCTGAGGTTGGGCCGGACGACGGTACGGGTGTCGGCGAAGTGGCCCACGACGTTGCCGAAGACCTTCTCGGCGTCGCCGCCGACGCCGTGCACCAGAGCGAGTCCGGGGCCGGGGCCCTGGCCGTCGACCTCGTAGTGGACGCGGGAGTCGCGGGCAGCGGTGAACGGCATGACCGTCTCCTTCGTTGAGTGCCGATTAAGTGAGTGATAAGGTAAACGACAGTTGGGCGAGCGTCAATTAAATGAGCGCTCAGGTACCTTCGCTCAGGTATCTACGACGACGACAGCAGGACTGGAGGACTCATGGCGGACGCGGTGGAGTCAGTGCTGGAGCAGTGGCGCCGGGAGTGCCCCGATCTCGACTTCACGCCGATCGGCGTCGTGGGCCGGGTCATGCGGCTGTCCCGGCTGTGGGACAAGGAGATCAAGGACTTCCTGGCCGGACACGGGCTCGAACCGGGCGAGTTCGACATCCTGTCGACGCTGCGCCGCTCCGGGGAGCCCTACGAACTGACCGCGAAGACCTTCCTCAAGTCCTCGCTCGTCACCACCGGCGCGATCACCCTGCGGGTCGACCGCATGGCCGCCAAGGACCTGGTCACCCGCGTGCCCGACACCACCGACCGGCGCTCCATCAAGATCCGCCTCACCCCGAACGGCCTGGAGGTGATCGACCGGGTCCTCCCCCTCCACCTGGCCAACGAGACCCGCCTGCTGGACAGCCTCGACCCCGAGGACCGCCGGCGCCTCGCCACCACACTCGCCGCGGTGCTCGAATCCCACGGCGACACTCCCACCCGCTGACGCCGGATGCCGGATGCCGGGGGCAGTGGCGCGTATGAGCCGGTTCCTGTGGGCGGTTACTCGACCTTCGACAACCGCGCCTTCGGCCGCCCCGAGTCCTCGCTGTCCGACTCGTACTGGAGGTCGTCGCCGACCGGGATGAGGCGGACGGTGTGGCGGGCCTGGTTGCAGACGTCGCGGTTGTTCTTGGCGCCCACGGCGCTCGCGACGACCTGTTTCTCGGTCACCTTCTTCAGGGTGAGTACGTCGTCGCAGGTGCCGCCGAAGATGTCGGTGTGGCGCAGGGTGCCGAGTTGGGCGCCGACCGCGGCCTCGCGGACCGTCAGGCGGAAGGTGCCGAGGGGCAGGTTGCCCTCGACCGCGACGGCCTGACCCTCCCAGGTGCCCAGGTAGCGGCCGGGGACGGTCTCGGCGCCGCCGCCGGAACCGGGGTCCGACGGTGCGGTCGCCGACGGGTTCCGGCCGCCGTCGTCGGCGTTGTTGTCGCTCCCGCCGCCCGGCAGCAGCTCGAAGACGAAGACCGACCCGACCGTCACCGCCGCCATCGCCCCGGCCACCGCGAGGGCCACCGTGCAGCTGATCCGGCGGCCGCGCCGCCCCTCGCCCTCCCGGGTGGAGGTCGCCGCGACGGAGACGGACAGCTTGCCGGGAGCGGGAGACGGAGGGCGGCGGTCACCGTCGCGCGGACCCGGCACGTTCGCTGCCGGGGCCGACGGCGCCGCCGTCGGCGTGGGCATCACCGGCGCCGGCCCGAAGACGCCCGGGCCCGCCGCACCGCCGTTCGCGTCCGGCGCCCCCACCGACGGGCTGCTGAAGCCGACGGGCCCCGACACCGGCGCCGGCCCGAAGACGCCCGGGTCCGCCGCACCGCCGTTCGCGTCCGGCGCTCCGACCGACGGGCTGCTGAAGCCGACGGGCCCCGACACCGGCGCCGACGTGTCCGCCGCCTCCAGGTTCAGCAGCTGTACGGCGCTCCGGCTGACCCGCTCCACCAGCGTCCCCGGCAGCCAGCCGCCGGTCACCAGGCGGGCCGCGCCCTCGGGGGCCAGGCGCCGGGCGACCTCGCCGGGGGCCGGGCGGGCGGCCGGGTCCTTGGCCAGGCAGGCCGCGACCAGGTCGCGCAGGTCCCCGTCCAGGGCGTCGAGCCGCGGCTCCTCGTGGACGACCTTGTAGAGCAGCGCGGCCGACGAGTCCCCCGGGAAGGGCGGCGCGCCCATCGCCGCGAACGCCAGGACCGCACCCAGCGAGAACACGTCCGCCGCGCCCGTCACGCCCTTGCCGAGGATCTGCTCCGGCGACATGTAGCCCGGCGAGCCGACCGAGACGCCCGTCGAGGTCAGGGACGCCGTGCCGTCCGTGGCGCGGGCGATGCCGAAGTCGATCAGGAGGGGGCCGTCGAGGGTGAGGAGGACGTTGGAGGGCTTCACGTCGCGGTGGACGAGGCCCAGCTCGTGCACCGCGGCCAGCGCCTCGCCCAGGCCCGCGCCGAGCGCCCCTACCGAGTGGACGGGCAGCGGGCCGCCGTCCGCGACGGCCGCCGTCAGGGACGGACCGGCCGCGTAGGCCGTGGCGACCCACGGCACCCGTGCCCCGGGGTCCGCGTCCAGTACGGGCGCGGTCCAGGCGCCGCCGACCCTGCGCGCCGCGTCCACCTCGCGCCGGAACCGGGCCCGGAACTCCTCGTCCAGCGCGAAGTGCGGGTGCACGATCTTCACGGCGACCGTGCGGCCACCGGCGCTGCGGCCCAGGTAGACCCGGCCCATGCCGCCGGAGCCGAGCCGGCCGAGCAGCCGGTAGGGCCCCACGACGGTGGGCTCGTCGACATCGAGCGGCCGCATGGCGTCCACCCCTCCCCCGTAAATGGCGTCCACCCCTCCCCCGTAAGCAGGTACGCCAGTCCCTGGGAGCAGGGTAGTGGGCGGCCCCGCGCGGGGGTCCGGTGCGGATCAGGGGCGCAGCAGCTCCACCTTCACGTCCCCCGGGAAGCCCGTGGTGGGGCCGACCCGGCGGGCGAACTCGGTGACCGCCTCCAGCTGCGGGGCGCCGAAGCGGAAGTCGAGGGTGGTGAAGTACTTCGCGAGGGTCTCCTCGTCGAAGGCCTCCCAGCGGGCGGCCTGCTCGGCGACCTTGTCGACCTCCTCCAGGGAGAGGTTGCGGGAGGCGAGGAACGCCTCGTGCACCTTGCGGGTGAGCATCGGCTCCCGCTCCGCGTAGTCCCGGCGCGCCGCCCAGACCGCGAAGACGAACGGCAGGCCCGTCCACTCCTTCCACAGCGCTCCGAGATCGTGCACGTCGAGGCCGTAGCGCGGGCCGTCGATCATGTTGGCGCGCAGGGCCGCGTCGCCGATCAGGACGGCCGCGTCCGCCTCCTGCATCATCAGGCTCAGGTCGGGCGGGCACGTGTAGTAGTCCGGCTGGACGCCGAAGCGCTCGGCGAGCAGGAGCTGGGCGAGGCGTACGGAGGTGCGCGAGGTCGAGCCGAGGGCGACCCGGGCACCGTCCAGGCGGTCCAGCGGGACCTGCGAGACGATCACGCAGGACATCACCGGCCCGTCGCACCCCACGGCGATGTCGGGGAAGGCGACGAGGTCGTCGGCGTTCTTGAGGAATTCGACCAGGGTGACGGGACCGATGTCGAGATCACCGCGCACCAGCTGCTCGCTGAGCTTCTCCGGGGTGTCCTTCGTCAGCTCGAAGTCGAGGAGCGTGCCTGTTCTCGCGAGCCCCCAGTACAGGGGCAGGCAGTTCAGGAACTGGATGTGGCCGACGCGCGGCCGGGTGCGAGAATTGTCCACATCGCGAGGCTAGACCTCCCCCCGGATCCGTCCGCCGCCGACCCCCGGCGTCAGCCGAACGGCGGAAGTGTTCAAACGTCCGGGTGAAGTGATCTTGGCCTCTGTTGCGCTCAGGTGCCCACGTGCTAGGCTCACAGCAAGTTGCAGTTTGGTTTCCCTTGCAGTACAGAGCCTGCGGAGAATGTGACCGCGGGCTCTCGTCGTTCTCAGACGTATGCAGTTGTGCGGAATTCCCGTCTTCACATTTGCTGGTTCTGGAGCAGGGCAACCCTTTGGGCCCAAGGAGGGCTTATGGCTACCGGAACCGTGAAGTGGTTCAACGCCGAAAAGGGCTTTGGTTTCATCGCCCAAGAAGGCGGCGGCCCGGACGTCTTCGTCCACTACTCCGCGATCAACGCTCAGGGATTCCGTTCCCTCGAGGAGAACCAGCAGGTGAACTTCGACGTCACGCAGGGTCCCAAGGGCCCGCAGGCGGAGAACGTCACTCCTGTCTGATTGACAGCAGTACCCAAGGAGCCCCGCGCCGTTCCGGCGACGGGGCTCCTGCCCTTTGCGCCCGCGCTTTCCGGACTCTCGGTGATCATCCCGCCCGGGGCGGCTGTCAGTGCCTGCCGCTAGGGTCCCGCCATGACTGACGCCGCCTTCGTGACCACCACCCGGACCTTCTACGACGCCATCGCCGAGGACTACCACGCCCGCTTCCGCTCCGTCCTCGCCGACGCCCCGCTCGACCGGGCGCTGATGGGCGCCTTCGCCGAGCTGGTGGGACCGCACGGACAGGTCGCCGACCTCGGCTGCGGGCCCGGCCTGGTCACCGCGCACCTCGCCTCGCTGGGGCTGCGGGTCTTCGGCCTGGACCTGTCCGCGTCCATGCTCGCGATCGCGCGCCGCGAGAATCCGGGGCTGCGGTTCGAGCAGGGTTCGATGCTGGAGCTGGACCTGCCCGACGGCGCCCTCGCGGGGGCCGTCTCCTGGTACTCGTCGATCCACACGCCGGCGGAGCGGCTGCCGGACCTCTTCGGGGAGATCCGGCGCGTGCTGGCCCCGGGCGGGTATCTGCTGCTCGGCTTCCAGGTCGGCGACGAGCCGCTGCGGCACGACCGCCCGTGGGGCCACCCGGTCGCCCTGGAGTTCGAGCGACGGCGGCCGGAGGCGATGGCCGAGCTGCTGGAACGGGCCGGCTTCACCGTGCTGTCGCGGACCGTGCGCGTACCGGAAGCGGATACCTCCTCGCAGGTCCCGCAGGCCTGCCTGATCGCCCGCCGCTGAAGCAGACGCGCGGCCTACGTCTCGTACAGGCCCTCCACCGCGCCCGCGAAGTCCCGCATGATCACCTCTCGGCGCAGCTTCATCGAGGGGGTCAGGTGGCCCTCCCACTCCGTGAAGTCCCTCGGCAGGACGGCGAAGCGGCGGATGGACTCCGGGCGGGAGACCAGCTTGTTGGCCTCGTCGACCGCGCGCTGGAGCAGCGCCAGGACCTCCTCGTCGTCGGTGAGCAGCTCCGGCGGCACCGGGTGCTTGCCGTTCATGCGGCGCCAGTGGGTGACACCGTCCGGGTCGAGGGTGAACAGGGCGGAGACGTAGGGGCGGCGGTCGCCCAGGACGATGCACTGGGAGATCAGGGGGTGGGAGCGCAGCCAGTTCTCCAGCGGGGCCGGGGCCACGCTCTTGCCGCCCGCGGTGATCAGCAGCTCCTTCTTGCGGCCGGTGATCGTCAGGTACCCCTCGTCGTCCAGGCTGCCGATGTCGCCGGTGGCGAACCAGCCGTCGGGGGCGGCCGGGACGACGCCGCCCGCCTGCGGCTCCCAGTAGCCGTGCAGGACCTGCTCGCCGGCGACGAGGATCTCGCCGTCGGCGGCGATGCGGATGCGGGTGCCGGGCAGTGGCCAGCCGACCGTGCCGAGGCGCGGCTTGAGCGGGGGCGTGACGGTGGCGGCGGCCGTGGTCTCGGTGAGGCCGTAGCCCTCGAAGATCTCGATGCCGGCGCCGGCGTAGAAGGCGGCGAGGCGGCGGCCGAGCGGGGAGCCGCCGCAGATGGCGTACCTGACCCGGCCGCCCATGGCGTTGCGGATCTTGCGGTAGACGAGGGGGTCGTAGAAGGCGCGGGCGGTCTTCAGGCCGCGGCCTGGTCCGCTGCCCGTGCCGGTCTGGCGGGCCTCCCGGGCCTCGCCGTAGCGCACGGCCACCGAGGCGGCGCGGTCGAAGGCGGAGGCCCGGCCGCCGGACTCGGCCTTGGCGCGGGCGCCGTTGAAGATCTTCTCCAGCATGTACGGGATGGTCAGCAGGCAGGTCGGGCGGAAGGCGGCGAGGTCGGGGAGCAGGTCCGCCGGCTTCAGGCTCGGGGCGTGGCCGAGGCGGACCCGGGCGCGGACGCAGGCCACGGCGACCATGCGGCCGAAGACGTGGGACATCGGCAGGAAGAGCAGGATCGAGGGCTCCTCGCCGGTCTCCGCCTTGAAGACGGGGTAGAGCAGCTCGATCGCGTTGTCGACCTCGGCGAAGAAATTGCCGTGGGTGAGCACGCAGCCCTTGGGGCGGCCGGTGGTGCCGGAGGTGTAGATGAGGGTGGCGAGGGTGCTGGGGCCGAGCATGCCGCGGCGTACGTCGACCTCCGCGTCCGGCACCTGCGCGCCCAGCTCCGCCAGCCGCTCCACGTGTCCCTTCTCCATGACCCACAGGTGCTGGAGGTCGGGGATGCGGTCCAGCTCGGGGCCGAGGGCCGCGGCCTGCGCGGTGGTCTCGGTGACGAGGGTGACCGCGCCGGAGTCCTGGAGGATCCAGCGGGTCTGGAAGAGGGAGGAGGTCGGGTAGACGGGGACGGTGACCAGGCCGGCCGCCCACGCGGCGAAGTCGAGCAGCGTCCACTCGTACGTCGTCCGCGCCATGATCGCGATGCGGTCGCCCGGCATCAGGCCCTCCGCGATCATGCCCTTGGCCACCGCGAGGACCTGCGCGGCGAACCGGGCCGCCGTCACGTCGGACCAGTCGCCCTCCGCCGACCTGCGGCTGAGGACGACCTGGTCCCCGGCCGCGGCCGCGTTGTCGAAGGGCAGGTCGGCGAGGGACCCGCGGCGCACCGGCGGGGCGAACGGCGGTACGTAGGCCTCCCGTACGGCGCCGTCCAGCCGCCGCGTCTCGGGCGCCACCAGGGTGGGGCCGGGCGAGTCGGCGTAGGCGGCGGATGCGGCGAAGGAGGGAAGCGGGGTGGACACGGGCGGCTCCTGGGACGTGCAGCGGCGACACCGCTCTGCGGTCGGTGCTCTGCTGCATGACGTACGTGCCTCGCGCGCCGAGGCGTTCATCGCCGGTACCGGGCAGGCGGGGTTACCGGCGGTCAGTGTCGGGATCGTACGGGGCTCGCGTGGGGAGTTGGTGCTTGTTCGGGGATGGTCCGGCGGCGGGGGTGTGCAGTCTCGGGGGTTACCTGAGGGTAGGTCACGTTCGTTCCAGAATGGCCGTCACGCCCTGGCCGCCCGCCGCGCAGACGGAGATCAGGCCGCGCCCCGGGCCCTCCCGCTCGGCGAGCAGGGTGGCCAGGGTCGCCACGACGCGGGCACCCGTCGCGGCGAAGGGGTGGCCGGTGGCGAGGGAGGAGCCGGCCGCGTTGAGGCGGGTCCGGTCGACCGGGGCCAGGCCGCGCTTCTCCCAGGCGGCCAGCGTGGCCAGCACCTGGGAGGCGAACGCCTCGTGGATCTCGACGAGGTCGAAGTCCTCGATCCCGAGCCCGGCGCGCTCCAGCATGCGCGGGACCGCGTACGCCGGGGCCATCAGCAGCCCGTCCTCGCCGCCGGCCGCGTCGCCGCCGACGAAGTCCACGGCCGCCGTCTCGTACGCCGTCAGATACGCCAGCGGTTCAAGACCCCGGGCCTCGGCCCACTCCTCGCTCGCCAGCAGCACGGTGGCCGCGCCGTCCGTCAGGGGCGTGGAGTTGCCCGCCGTCATGGTCGGTTCGGCGCCGGAGAGTCCGAACACCGGCTTCAGCGCGGCCAGTTTCTCCACCGTCGAGCCCGGGCGCAGGTTCTGGTCGCGGGCCAGGCCTCGGAAGGGGACCACGAGGTCCTGGAACAGGCCGCGTTCGTAGGCGGCCGCCAGCCGCTGGTGGCTGGTCGCGGCCAGTTCGTCCTGGGCCTCGCGGGCGATGCCCCAGACCCGGGCGGTGGCCGCGGCGTGCTCGCCCATCGACAGGCCGGTGCGCGGCTCGGCGTTGCGCGGGATGTCGGGGACCAGGTGGCCCGGCCGGATCTTCGCCAGCGCCTTCGCCCGGCCGCCGAGGGACTTCGCGCGGCGGGCCTCCAGCAGGATGCGGCGCAGGCGGTCGTTGACGCCGAGCGGGGCGTCGCTCGCCGTGTCCGCGCCGCCCGCGATCGCCGACTCGGTCTGCCCGAGGGCGATCTTGTTGGCGGCGGCGATCACGGCCTGGAGCCCGGTGCCGCAGGCCTGCTGGATGTCGTACGCGGGGGTGCGCGGGTCGAGTGCCGAGCCGAGGACGGTCTCGCGGGCTAGGTTGAAGTCGCGGCTGTGCTTGAGGACGGCGCCGGCCACGAACTCGCCGACGGCGCCGGGCTCCTGGAGGCCGTGGCGGCCGACCAGGGCGTCGAGGGCCGCGGTGAGCATCTCCTGGTTGGACGCGGTGGCGTAGGGCCCGTCGGAGCGGGCGAAGGGGACGCGGGCGCCGCCGATGACCGCGACGCGGCGCGTGGGCTGCGGTACCAGAGGGCTCATCTCGACCTGCTCCTCACCCGTGACGTAGACTTACCGCCGGTAACCTTACTCCAGAGTAAGCACATGTGGGTAGGACAGAGGACTTGGGGAGACAGGACATGGCCGACCGCTATCTCAGCTTCACCGGCACCGCGCCCGGCCGCTTCCTCACCCGGCGGCTGGGACTGCCGCAGCCCGCCGCGCTCGAACGCCGCGCGCTCTCCGGCGGCCTGCTCCACCTCACCGCCGGCAAGACGGACCTCGACCTCGCGCCCGTCCTCGCCCGCACCGGCCTCGGCGCGGACGACACCGGCCGCCCGGCCGCCGTCGTCCTCGACGCCACCGGAGTGCGGGACGTCGACGCGCTCGCCGAGGTGCACGCCGCGCTGCACCCCGTCGTACGGTCCGTCGCGACGAGCGGACGGGTGGTGGTGCTCGGCACGCGGCCCGACCCGGCCGACCATCACCAGGCCGCCGTCCAGCAGGCGTTGGAGGGCTTCACGCGCTCGCTCGGCAAGGAGATCGGGCGGGGCAGGACGGTCAACCTGGTCCGGCTCACCGACGCGGCCCGCGCCGACGCAGCCGAGTCCACCCTCCGCTTCCTCCTCTCCCCCGCCTCCGCCTACGTCAGCGGCCAGGTCGTCGAGGTCGGCGACGCGGACCGGATCGCCGTCCCGGACGACTGGGAGCTGCCGCTGGCCGGACGCACCGCGCTGGTCACCGGCGCCGCCCGCGGCATCGGCGCGGCCGTCGCCGAGACGCTGGCCGGGCAGGGCGCCCAGGTCGTCGTCCTCGACGTACCGCAGGCCGAGGACGAGGCACGCCGGGCCGCGGAACGCCTCGGCGGCACGGCCCTCGCGCTCGACATCACGGCGGCCGACGCGGGCGAGCGCATCGCCGCCGCCGTGCCCGGCGGGCTCGACGTACTGATCCACAACGCGGGCATCACCCGCGACCGGCGCCTGGCCAACATGCCCGCCGACCGCTGGAGTTCCGTCCTCGACGTCAACCTCGCGAGCGTCCTGCGCACCACGGACGCGCTGCTCGCCGCGGGCGCGGTCAACCGGGGCGGGCGGATCGTGGCGACGGCCTCCATCGCCGGGCTCGCGGGCAACGCGGGCCAGACCAACTACGGCGCGAGCAAGGCGGGGATCGTCGGCCTGGTCCGTTCGCTCGCGCCGCGCGCGGTGGCCGAGCACGGGGTGACGGTGAACGCGGTGGCGCCGGGGTTCATCGAGACGCGGATGACCGCGGCCGTCCCACTCTTCATCCGCGAGGCGGGCCGGCGTATGAACTCCCTCGCCCAGGGCGGCCTGCCCGTCGACGTCGCCGAGACCACCGCCTGGCTCGCCCACCCGGCGTCCGGCGCGGTCAACGGCCAGGTCGTCCGGGTCTGCGGCCAGAGCCTGCTGGGGGCGTGATGACCACCGCGAACCCCACGACCACCACCCTGACCGGGCCGCCCGCTCTCGCGCCGCTGCTCGCCCGCGGCGCCCTGCTGTCGCCCCTCAAGCGGCCCCGCCCGGACGCGGACTTCCCCCGCACCCGGCTGGTCCTGCCCGGCCTGCGCGTGGACCTGGCGCGGCTGGCGGCGTACGAGCGGGTGTGCGGCTTTCCCACCGGGGCGGACGCGCTTCCGGTGACGTATCCGCACGTCCTGGGCTTCCCGCTGGCCATGCGCCTGATGAGCGGCCGGGACTTCCCGCTGCCCCTGCTCGGGCTCGTCCACACGTCGATCGCCATCACCCGGTACGCCGTCATGCCCGCGACCGCCGTGTACGAACTCACCACGTACGTCGAGGCCCTGGCACCGCACCGACGCGGCACGGAGGCCACGGTGGCGACGGAGGCCCGGGCGGGCGGGGAGGTGGTGTGGGAGTCGCGCAGTACTTACCTGGCCCGGCACGGGGGTACGGGGGCCTCCGGCCGGGAACACGGGTCGCCGGCGCCAGACCCCGGCTCCGGCCCTCTGCCTGAGCAGCGACAGTCCGCCGCCGACTGCGCCCCGGCGGGCCATCGCCGAGCCGCCGACGATGCCGAGCCCGGCCGGGGGGCGCCGGCGCCTGACCCCGGCTCCGGCCCTCTGCCGGAGCAGCGACAGTCCGCCGCCGGCTGCGCCCTGGCCGGCCAGCACCGAGCCGCCGACGACGACGCCCAGCCCGGCCGCAACAGCCCGCCGGCCCACGGCAGCGGAGCGTCGTGGGCCCACCCGGCGGCATCGGACTCCGGGCGGCAGCCCCCCGGCGGCGGCCCCCCGAACCCCGCGCCTCTCCCCGCCCGCCTCGAATGGCGCCTCGCCGGTGATGTAGGCCGGCGCTACGGTGCCGCCTCAGGGGACCGCAACCCCATCCACCTCCACCCCCTCACCGCCCGCCTCTTCGGCTTCCCCCGGGCCATCGCGCACGGCATGTGGACCGTGGCCCGGTGCCTCGCCGAGCACGGGACACCGGACGCGGCGGTGGTGCGGGCCGAGTTCCGGGCGCCGGTACTGCTACCGGGGACGGTGACGTACGGGGCCGAGGGGGGCCGGTTCGAGCTGCGCGGCGACTCGGGGCGGCGGCTGCACCTGTCCGGCGAGGCCGGTCCCTACCCGGCGGCCTGAGCCAGCGGCTCCGGTCCGGCGTCCTCGGGCTCGGACCAGGGGCGGCCCGCCATCAGGTCGCCCAGCCCCGCCCAGGCGAAGTTCATCAGGGTCGCCGCCGCCTGCCTCGCGGTGACGCCCTCGGTGGCGCCCGCCCAGTCGGCGAGCGACTCGGCGGCGCCGACCAGCGCCTCGGCGAGCCCGGCGACCTCGCCCTCGGGCAGACGCGGATCCCGGTGCGCGTCCCGCGCCGCCGCCGCGATGAGCTGCGTCACGAACGCGACGATCTCCTCGCGCATCGCCGCCACCTCGGCCGCGAACCGCTCGCCGTGGGTGCGGGCGTGCAGGTGGAGCACCCGCCACGCGTCCGGGTACCGCGCGGTGTGGGTGAAGAACGCCCGCAGCCCCGACCACAGTTGCCCGTCGGCGGACAGCCCCGGACGCACGCCGGCCCGGACCGCCTCGGTGAGGGCCCGGGCCTCGCGCCGGATGCACGCGGTGAACAGGTCGTCCTTCGAGTTCAGGTACAGGTACACCAGCGGCTTGGAGACACCCGCCAGTTCGGCGATCTCGTCCATCGACGCCGCCATGTACCCGCGCTGTCCGAAGACGCGCACGGCGGCGTCCAGCATCTGCTGCTCACGCACCGCACGCGGCATCCGCTTGGTCTTCCCGGCACCCATGCGCATCAGCGTACGGTCCGCGCGGCGGTGATCAGCACGTCACCGCCGCGGACCCGACGGTCAGGCGGGGGCCGGGACCGGCTCCGGTGCCTGCTTCTCGCGCTCCGGCTCGTCGATCGGCGAGGCGTGCGCCTCGTCGTAGGCCTTGCGGTCGAGGATGCCCTCGCGCGCCGAGACGATGACCGGGATGAGCGCCTGGCCGGCAACATTCGTCGCGGTGCGCATCATGTCCAGGATCGGGTCGATGGCGAGGAGGAGGCCGACGCCCTCCATGGGGAGGCCCAGGGTGGAGAGGGTCAGGGTCAGCATGACCGTGGCGCCGGTGAGGCCCGCCGTGGCGGCGGAGCCGACGACCGAGACGAAGGCGATCAGCAGGTAGTCGCCGATGCCGAGCTGGATGTCGAAGATCTGCGCGACGAAGATCGCGGCGATCGCCGGGTAGACCGCGGCGCAGCCGTCCATCTTGGTCGTCGCGCCGAACGGCACGGCGAAGGACGCGTACTCCTTCGGCACGCCGAGGCGCTCGGTGACCTTCTGGGTCAGCGGCATGGTGCCGACCGATGAGCGGGAGACGAAGGCCAGCTGGATCGCGGGCCAGGCGCCCTTGAAGAACTGGAGCGGGCTGGCCTTGGCGACGGTGGCGAGCAGCACCGGGTAGACCACGAACATCACGATGGCGCAGCCGACGTAGACGTCGGCGGTGAAGGTGGCGTACTTGCCGATCAGGTCCCAGCCGTAGGTGGCGATGGCGTTGCCGATGAGGCCGACGGTGCCGAGCGGGGCGAGGCGGATGACCCACCACAGGGCCTTCTGGAGGAGTTCGAGGACCGACTCGCTCAGGTTCAGGATCGGCTGCGCCTTCTCGCCGAGCTGGAGGGCGGCGATGCCGGCGACGGCGGCCATGAAGACGATCTGCAGGACGTTCAGCTCGGTGAACGGCGTGATGACGTCGGTCGGCACGATGCCGGTCAGGAAGTCGATCCAGGAGCCCGTGCTCTCGGGCTTGGCGCCGTCGGCCGGGGTGAGACCGGTGCCGGCGCCCGGGTTGGTGACCAGGCCGATGACGAGGCCGATGGCCACCGCGATCAGCGAGGTGATCATGAACCAGAGGAGGGTGCGGGACGCCAGGCGGGCCGCGTTGTTGACCTTCCGCAGGTTGGTGATCGACACCAGGATCGCGAAGAAGACGAGCGGTGCGACGGCCAGCTTCAGCAGGCCGATGAAGGTGTCACCGACCTTCTCCAGGGTGGTGACCAGCCAGGATATGTCCTGGCTGCGGGCCAGCCAGCCCAGCAGGACGCCGAGCACGAGGCCGGCGAGTATCTGGGCCCAGAAGGGCACCTTGAAGTACTTCGTGACTGAGGACGCTGAAGACACGGACATGCTCCGTAAGGGGACGGGACGCGGGGACGGATGCGCTGGACTGACGTGGAGAACGACGGATGGGGGAGAACGTCAGGGACGACAGTTCGCGGACGCGCACCGACAGAGGTCCACGTGCAGGCGCGCCACGAGCCCGAGGCTCGGCGGTGTGGCGGGCGCGGCTGCTTGCTTCATGCACACGACTTTAACACCCATGCTTTGGGACACTCAAAGCCTCTCTTTGAGAGGCTGGAGTCCACTATCGTCCGCAAAACGCAAAGCGCCCCGGTTTCCTGTGAATGAGGAACCCGGGGCGTGCGAGTGGTGTGACGGACGTTACGAGGTCTGCTCCCGCGTCCGCGCCTGCGCCCGTGCGGAGTCGTCGGCGAGGTCCTCCTGGCCGCGGTTGGCCTCCAGGTTGGCCTTCATGCGGTCCACCCGGCCGACGACCTGTACGGAGGCCCGGTCCCGCTCCTTGCGCAGCGCGATGTAGCTGATGGGGGCGGAGATCAGCAGGGCGAGCAGGATGACCCACATGCCGTTGGAGTCACCGAGGCCGCGCGGGAGCGCGCCGGCGTAGACGAGGCCCCAGACGACCACGAGGCAGGCCACGAAGATCCCGAGGCGCATCAGCGTGTACCGGAGCATCTCAATCCACTCTTCCGTTTCTGGCACAAAGAGGCACTGCCCAGTGAAGCATGCCGGGGTGCGGGTCCCGCAGGGGGGTGGAGTCAGGCCAGCGGGAGGAGGAGGAAGATGTCGTCGCGGTCGTCGCCCGGTGCCACCCGGATCGCGCCGGGCACCCGGCCGACCTCCTTGTAGCCGCAGGACTCGTAGAACCGCTCCAGACCGAGGCCGCCTCGGCAGGTGAGGCGTATCGCCCCGATGCCGTCGACGGTGCGGGCCGCGTCCGCGGCGGCGGACATCAGGTCCCGGCCGTAGCCCCGGCCCTGGTGGCGCGGGTGGACCATCACCGTGTAGAGCCACAGCCAGTGGCCCATCAGCCGGTGCGTGTTCAGGGCGAGGAAGGCGGTGGCGGCCACCTGCCCCTCCGCGTCGTGTCCGACGAGGAGGCGGGTGCGGCCCTCAGCCATGCCGGTGAGGTGTCTGAGCAGTTCGGGGCGGATGTCCTCCCGCGTCACCGGCGGCACGAAGCCCACGGAGCCGCCGGCGTTGGAGACGTCGGTCCACAGGTCGAGTACGCCGTCGCGGAGGCCGGGGGTGACGGGCGGATCGAAGGCGAAGGTAAGGGACACGGGGCCATGGTAGCCATTACCTGCGGGTGCGGGTCGTGGGTGGCTGGTCGCGCCCACGCGGCGGAGCCGCACATCGATACAGCCCCGCGCCCCTTTCAGGGGCGTCCAGTGCAGGTCCCTCAAGGGGCGCGGGGAACTGCGCGACCAGCCCCCACGCACCCGCACCCGAAGGACGGCCGGAGACGTCACACCCGCATCGGCTGCGGCGACTCCCGACGTGCCGCGTCGGGCCCCTCGAACTCCCGGAGGATTTCGTAACGCGTGTTGCGCTCGACCGGCCGGAACCCGGCGTCGCGGATCAGGTCCAGCAGATCCTCCCGCGTCAGCTTGTTCGGCGTGCCGAAGTCGTCCGCGTCGTGGGTGATCTTGTACTCGACCACCGAGCCGTCCATGTCGTCCGCGCCGTACTGGAGGGCCAGCTGGGCCGTCTGGACGCCGTGCATGACCCAGAAGACCTTGACGTGCGGGACGTTGTCGAAGAGGAGTCGGGAGACGGCGAAGGTCTTCAGGGCCTCCGCGCCGGTCGCCATCTGCGTGCGCGCCTGGAGCCGGTTGCGGACCTTGCCGTCCTTCATGTCCACGAAGTCGTGCTGGTAGCGCAGCGGGATGAAGACCTGGAAGCCGCCGGTCTCGTCCTGGAGTTCACGCAGGCGCAGCACGTGGTCCACGCGGTGGCGCGGTTCCTCGATGTGGCCGTAGAGCATGGTGCACGGGGTCTTCAGACCCTTCTCGTGCGCCAGGCGGTGGATGCGCGACCAGTCCTCCCAGTGGGTGCGGTGGTCGACGATGTGCTGCCGCACCTCCCAGTCGAAGATCTCCGCGCCACCGCCGGTCAGGGACTCCAGACCGGCGTCGATCAGCTCGTCCAGGATGTCGGAGGCGGACATCCCGGAGATGGTCTCGAAGTGGTGGATCTCGGTGGCCGTGAAGGCCTTGAGCGAGACGTCCGGCAGCGCGGCCTTCAGCTCCCGCAGCGAGCGCGGGTAGTAGCGCCACGGCAGGTTCGGGTGCAGGCCGTTGACGATGTGCAGCTCGGTGAGGTTGTCGCCCTCCATCGCCTTGGCGAGCTTCACCGCCTCCTCGATGCGCATCGTGTACGCGTCCTTCTCCCCCGGCTTGCGCTGGAAGGAGCAGTACGCGCAGGAGGCGGTGCACACGTTGGTCATGTTGAGGTGGCGGTTGACGTTGAAGTGGACGACGTCGCCGTTCTTCCGTGTCCGCACCTCGTGCGCGAGGCCGCCGAGCCAGGCGAGATCGTCCGACTCGTACAGCGCGATGCCGTCCTCGCGGGTCAGCCGCTCCCCGGAGCGGACCTTCTGCTCCAGCTCCCGCTTGAGCCCGGCGTCCATGCGATACCTCTTTCTGAGACAGACTCGTAAACCGTACGCCCCTGCGGTCAGACCTCTTCCGGCAGCTCGCCCACCCGGTTCTCCCACTTCGTGGAGAGCACGATGGTGGTGCGGGTGCGGGAGACGCCCTTGGTGCCCGAGAGCCGGCGGATGATGCTCTCCAGGCCGTCCACGTCGGTGGCCCGCACCTTGAGCATGTAGGAGTCGTCGCCGGCGATGAACCAGCAGTCCTCGATCTCGCTCAGGTCCTTCAGCCGCTGCGCCACGTCCTCGTGGTCGGCGGCGTCCGAGAGCGAGATACCGATCAGGGCGATGACGCCGAGACCGAGCGAGGCGGAGTCCACGGTCGCCCGGTAGCCGGTGATGACGCCGGCCGCCTCCAGCCGGTTGATGCGGTCGGTGACGCTGGGTCCCGACAGTCCGACGAGGCGCCCCAGCTCCGCGTAGGAGGCCCGGCCGTTCTCCCTCAGGGCCTGGATGAGCTGCCTGTCCACCGCGTCCATGCGATCGAAGCCTTCCACTGAAGAAATCTGAGAGTTCTGAGAGTTCTGAGGATGTGGACTAACAAAGCTGTGGGGGGAGGTCGTGCTCAGGTGGTGGGGCGGGCCCCGCCGAGGTCGCCGCGCCAGCGGCGGTAGAGGTCGTGCGGGACGCCCGCCGCGTCGAGGGCGCGTCCGGCGACGAAGTCCACGAGGTCCTGGATGTGCGTCGCCCCGGCGTAGAAGGCGGGGGACGCGGGCACCACGGCCGCTCCCGCGTCGTCCAGGGTCACCAGGTGGCGCAGGGTCCGGCCGTCCAGCGGGGTCTCGCGTACGGCCACGACCAGCTTGCGCCCCTCCTTCAGGGTCACGCTCGCCGACCGCTGGAGCAGGTCCTTCGACAGCCCCAGCGCGACCCCGGCCACGCACGCCGTCGACGCGGGCACGATCAGCATGCCCCTCGTCCGGTACGACCCGGAGGACGGCCCGGCCGCGAGGTCGCCCGCGCTCCAGTGCCGTACCCGGTCGTCGCCCTCGTCGTTCTCGTCGTTCTCGTCACCGAGGTCGACGTCGAAGGTGCCGGGCTTGCCGTCGGCTCCGCGGGTCAGCCATTCGCGCAGGTCGTGCCGCCAGTGGGCGTCGCGGAAGGAGATGCCGGTCTCGTCGAGCAGGGTGAGCCGCGAGGCCCGGCTGACCACCAGGTCGACGCTCTCGCCGGCGGCGAGCAGCGCGCGCAGCACGGCGGCGGCGTAGGGGGTACCGGATGCTCCGGAGACCCCCACGATCCAAGGCACGCGCTGCGTTTCTCCTGGGTTCACATCTTGAGCCTACCGGTGGGCGGGGCAGTCCTCAGGACCGGTCCGTCGCCTTGGGGTCCACGGGGAGACGGTCGGTGGGGACGGTCAGCTTGCCCAGGGGAGTCTCGACGGTGAGGTCGGGGCCGTAGGTGAGGGTGTCACGGCCGCGGTATCCGTCGGGGCCGGGATTCCACATGGTCACGACCTGCCCGCGCAGTGGGTCGAAAACCAGATAGTTGGCAATGCCGCGGGAGGCATACCAGAGCGGCTTCACCTCGTAGTCGCGCCGGACGCTGCCCTGGGAGACGACTTCGACGGCCAGTTCGATGAGATCGGGCGAGTAGGCGCCCGCGTTCTTCGCAACCTCTACCGCTGGGATGACGGCCAGGTCCGGACAGAACTCGTTGTCCTCGTCGAAGGGGAACGCGACGTCACTGGCGAAGCCCCACTCCGGACCCAGCTGGGCCTCAAGATCATTCCAGACCAGCCGGATGGTCTGGGCGTGGTGGGGCTTGACCGGACTCATCATGATGTTGCCCTCGACAATCTCCATGCGATAGCCGGGGAACATGTCCTCGAACCGGCTGAGCTGCGAGTGCAGGCGGTCAAGGTCCGAGACGGTCACGGTGGCCTCCCTGGGTTCCTGCTCCCGATGGTAGGCCGCACGCTACGAGAGCGTGCGGCCGTTTGCGCCCCCGTACCTCAGTGCTTCACCCGTGAGGCGATTCGCAGGATGTCGGCGAGCACCCGGGTCATCTCCGCCACGAGATACCGCAGCTCCTCCAACCCCGCCTCGTCCACCAGCTGCCGGGCATGCGTCAGCAGTACGCCCGCCATCTCCATCTGCGTGCCCTCGATCGCGTTGGCGCGGCGCGAAACCGGTCCGGGCCGCTTGGGATCGGCGACGACGTATGCGGGCTTGCCATCCGCATCGGGCCACGGCAGCCGGCGCGGCTCATGGCTCTCCCCGGAGGCCGACTCGAACCTCATGCGACCTCCACCCCGTGGATCACGTACGGGCCGGGCCCGTCGAGCCCGAGCGCCGCCGGCTCCAGCTCCTGGCGCCGGGTCGCCTGTTCGGCGGCGACGACGTAGGGGCGTACGGAGCGGGTCGCCTCCCCCGCGAGCGGGGCCGCGTGGCGGGCCGGGTACGGACGGAAGTGGGGACGGACGGGCGTGACGTGGGACGAGGGAGTCGCCAGACGCCTGACGGTCGTGGCGGGCAGCACCACACGGGCCAGGCTCAGTAGCGTCGCGACGGCCGCGAGGAAGACGACCGCGCAGGAGACGAGGGGCGGGATAGGCTCGGACATGCGTCAGCTCCTATACAGCTGGTGCCGTACCCCGGGGCGGGTTGCAGCCGTCGCCGGGGTCTCTCGCGTCCCATCTTAGCAACTGCCTTCTACAGCATTCTACGGGGAACTAGAGATCGATAACCGTAGGATACTAGGGAGACTATGGGGCGGTGATGGAGTTCGAGCCCGACATTCCCCGCTGGCGGCAGGTGGCCGCCGTCATCCGTGACCGCATCGAAAGCGGCACCTACCCGCCGCGCGGACGCGTCCCCTCGGTGCAACACCTCGTGGAGGAGTTCGGCATCGCGACGGCGACTGCGGCGAAGGTCAACGTAGGGCTGAAGAAGGAGGGGCTCGTCTACACCGAGATCGGCATGGGCTCGTTCGTCTCCCCCGACGCCCCCGGGATCCTGCGGAAGACCCGCGCCGAGGCCACGAAGGACACGACCTGAACACAAAAGCCCCTGCAGCAGAGCGATGGCCCTGGTGCAGGGTCTGCAAGGTTGACAGCTTCAGCCGTCGACGAGTTCAAGGGATGGCAGCGACCTGCGAGTTGCGCGGGTTCAGAGCGAACTGAACGCCGCCCTCGCCCTGCACACCCCGCAATCCGGACCGAACTTCGTCGCCCCGCCCCCGCGCGGCCTCAACCAGACCTGGGCAGACGACCTGGCCATGATCCGGGCCACACCGCTGGAAGCGGCCCGCCACGAAATCGCCACCAACGCGACCGGCCCGTCCGCCCGTGATCCCCGCGTACGCGCAGTGCTGGACTCGACGGACGCCGTCTCCAGGATCGCCGAGGCGATGGACCAGGCCTGGCACGAGCTGCTCGCCACGGACTGGCCGCAACTGCGCGCGATCTGTGAGCGCGACGTCGTGCACCGGGTGGGTGTGATCGGCGAACACGGATGGGTCACGACCATCGAGAGCCTGCACCCGAGCATCGCCTGGCAAGCCGGCGGTATCGAGATCGGCCACTTCCCTCAAGTCGGGACAGTCCGCCTCGCCGGCGACGGGCTCCTGCTGATCCCTTCGGTCTTCGTCGCGAATATCGCCGCTCACCTGGAAGACCCCTGGCCCAGGACCTTGATCTATCGTGCCCGCGGCACCGCCGCCCTGTGGGGCGAACAAGAGAGCGTCCCCCGACCGGACGCCCTGACCGCTCTGGTCGGCCGGTCCCGAGCCCGGCTGCTGTTGGCGCTGGACGCCCCGGCCAGTACCAGCCACCTCGCCCGAAGCCTCGCCATGACACCCGGCGCTGTGGGAGACCACCTCGCCATCCTGCGAGGCGCGGGACTGCTCGTCCGCGGCCGGTCCGGACGGTCGGTGCTCTACCGGCGCACCCCGCTCGGCGAGGCACTGGTAGGCGGTACGGGCTGAGGGATCAGATCAGCACTGCTTTTGAGGCGCCGCCAGCAGACGATTGCGCGGCCGAGGGTGAGGAAGGCCTGGTGGATGTCGGCGCGGATTTCCCAGCGGATACGCGGCGGGCGCAACCAGCGCAGAAGCGCGAAGGCCGCCCGGACCATGATCAATCTCACCGATAGCCGATGTACCAATGTTCTCCGAGGCCGTGGAGGCCCGGGATTCAGCGGAACTGAAGCTTGTTCAGAGGGAACTCGGGGGTCGGTCCGTGTGCGTCAGCTGGGGGTATCCGTGGGTTCGATAGGAATGGGTGGCTGCGCAGGTCTATCCCTGGGCGGTGGGGCGAACGACGATGTCACCTACATCGACACCGTCCGGCTGTTCGATGGCGAAGGCGATGGCGCGGGCCACCGCGTCCGGCGAAAGACCGATCTCCATCATCTTGTCGATCTGGCCCTTCACAGGCGGATCCATGCGCTTTGCGAAGTCCGTGCGGACGACGCCGGGCGAGACGACGGTCACGCGCAGGCTGTCGCCGGCCTCCTGGCGCAGGCCCTCGGAGATCGTGCGCACGGCGTTCTTCGTGCCGGCGTACACCGACTGGAGCGGCACGATGCGCAGTCCGGCGGTGGACACGGTGTTGACGAAGTGCCCAAAGCCCTGCTCCCGGAAAACGGGAAGGGCTGCGGCGATCCCGTACAGGACCCCTTTGAGGTTGACGTCGATCATCTCCTCCCAGTCCTCGACGCGCAGGTCATCCAGACGGGAGATCAGACCGATCCCGGCATTGCTGACGAGGACGTCGAGCTTGCCGTATCGATCGCGTGCCAGCTTGACGAGGCCGGAAAGGTCCTCGTGTCGCGTCACGTCCGTGCGGGTCCAGGCGGCTTCACCGCCGGCCTTTTCGATGCCGTCGGCCAGGGCCTCAAGACGCTCCGGACGGCGTGCCCCGAGGACGACCTTCGCGCCGCGCTCGGCGAGGAGGAGCGCGGTCGCCTCACCGATGCCGCTGCTGGCGCCCGTGATCGCCACGACTTTGCCTTCGATTCCCGACATGATGGACAGTCCTTCCAGTAGAGGAGTGGGGGCGCCCATGCCCTACAGTGAAAGTGGAGGCTCCGCCACTTCACCCACGCTAAGTGGCGGCTCCTCCACTTAGCAAATGGAGACAGGGGAGAGCCATTGACGGCCCGGGATGCAGGACGCCCGCTGAGGGCTGACGCACAGCGGAACCGGGACAAGATCCTGGCCGCCGCGGTGCGCGTGTTCACTGAGGAGGGACTGGATGCGCACTTCGAGCGCATCGCCAGAGAAGCGGGCGTGGGAACCGGCACCCTCTACCGCAACTTCCCGACCAGGGAAGCTCTGATCGAGGCGGCGTACCGCAATGAAGTGGCCCGGCTGTGCGACGCCGTCCCCGGCCTCCTTGCGGCGATGTCGCCGCCTGAGGCCCTGCGAGCCTGGACTCGCCGCTTCATCGACTACGCCACCGCCAAACTCGGCATGGCCGACGCCCTGCGAGCCGTCGTCAACTCGGGAACCAATCCCTACGCCGACAGTCACGAGATGATTCAGGCCGCCCTCTCCTCCCTCATGGACGCCAACACCGCGGCCGGAACGATCCGGTCCGACATCAGCCCGACCGACATGTTCGCCGCCCTCGCCGGCATCGCCCTCACCTCGGCCAAACCCGAGCAGCGAGAGCAGGCCGAACGCCTCCTCGACCTCACCCTGGACGGACTGAAACCCGCGCCGTCGCGGCTCCCCGAAAACTGACGGCAGAAGCCCGAGCATCATCGAAGCTGCTGTTCAGCGGCCTGTTCCAGTAGTGCTCGCGCGGAGTCCGCGTAGCGCATCGCGGTTTTCTCGTCGAGCCCGAACACCTCGGCGAGGTGGAGCGGATCGGGCCCGTGGGTCAGGGCCTCTTCGAGTTGCCGGTCGACACGGAGCCGCTCCAGCGTCGCGTCCTGTCCACGCATCGCGGCGCTGATCCAGTGGTTGCTGGCGCAGCTGGTCTTCGTCGCGGTCTGATTGTTGATCAGCAGGTGGAGGTTCGCGGTGTTCGGCCACCGGTTTCGCCGGTGCTCCAGCCAGTCCACCAGGATTTTCAGGGTGAGGTCGTCGAGCGGGCGGACGCGTCCGGCGATGGTCAGCCGCCGGTTGCCGAGGTCGACGTCGTCGAGCAAGAGGGTGCCGATCTGGGCGACTCGGGCGGCGTGCACCGCGGCGAGGGCGAGGACGAGCCTCGTTGCCGGGGTGGTGGCTGCCGCGACGGACCGGTCGACCTGGGCGGGGACGAGGCCGAGGCGCGCGCGAGGACGAACCCGGACAGCGCGTTGGGCTGGGCTGAACCGTTCCATCAGCGGGGAGGCATGGGCCCGGACGGTCACCATGCTGACGTACAAGACCGCCCAGCTCGGCGGCACCGTGGTCAGGGTCCCCGCCCCCGCCACCTCCAGGCGCTGCTCGGCGTGCGGCTTCACCACGTCCGGCAGCCGGGAGAGTCAGGCCGTGTTCGTGTGCAAGAACCCGGACTGCGGTTGGTCGGGCAACGCCGACCACAACGCAGCCCGGAACGTCTTGCACCCGTACCGGACGGGCCTCGCGCTCATCCCGGCTGCCGGGAGGGCAGTCGTCAGGCGCGCGAAGCGCGTCAAGCCCGCTGCCGCGAGGTAACGACCCGGGGAGCAATTGGGCTCGACATCGCGGTGGCCGTGCTGGACGACGTTTCTTCTCCTGAGCCCTATTGCTTCCCGGGTCGCGAGTTCGA
>NZ_JBHXNW010000086.1:0-38070 GCF_042717365.1 Streptomyces sp. NPDC058534 | reverse complement strand
ATCGGTAAGCCGTGTGCGGGAAAACCGCACGCACGGATTGAAAGGGGAATGGGGAAACGGGCTCGAAAGGGCACCGCGCCCCTGACTACCAATGGATCACAACGAACGGCCCGCTCACGCCTCGTCGTTCGGCGCGGCGGCGGTCGAGTACGCCGAACACCGTCCGGACTACGCGCGGACCGCGGTGCGCTGGGCACTGGAGCCGGCGCCCGGCCCGCGCGTGCTCGACCTCGGCGCCGGAACCGGCAAGCTGACCGCCACGCTCGTCGCCCTCGGTGCCGACGTCGTCGCGGTCGAGCCCGACCCGGCGATGCTGAGCGAGCTGCGCCGCTCGCTGCCGGACGTGCGTGCCCTGCCGGGGAGCGCCGAGGCGATCCCGCTGCCGGACGCCTCCGTCGACGCCGTGCTGGCGGGCAACGCCATGCACTGGTTCGACATGGCCGTCGCGGGACCCGAGATCGCCAGGGTCCTCGCACCCGACGGCATCCTGGCCGGCCTCTGGAACCTCGTCGACGACCGGGCCGAGTGGGTTGCCGAACTCGTCCGGGTCGGCGGGAGCGCGGCCTTCGGCCCGCGCGACACGCCCGCCGTCTGGCGGGTCGAGACGGCAGGCATGCACCTCCCCGAGGCTCCTGCCGCCGCCCGGTTCGGCTCCCCGGAGCAGGCCGAGTTCGCGCACGGGCAGCGCCGCACCGCCGACTCCCTCGTCGCGACCATCGCGACACGCGCGGGGGTGCTGGTCATGCCTGAACCGGAACGAGCGGCCACGCTGAGCCGGATCCGCACCCTCCTGGCCGGCGGAGCGGAGACCGCCCGCGGTGAGTTCACCCTGCCGATGCTGACGGGCGTGCTGCGCGTCCGGCGGCTGTGAGTCCGTCGCCAAAGTGAGCCCGTCGTCGGAGTGAGCCCGTCGTCGGAGTGAGTCCGTCGTCGGAGTGAGTCCGTCGCCGAAGTGAGTCCGTCGCCGGAGAGAGGTACGGAGAATGACTCAGGTGGGGACGACAGCGGTGCTGGCCGTGCTGCCGGACGCCGAACCGCTGCTGGAGTCGGCGGCCCGCGTGGACCCGCGGGCGGTGCGGCCGGGCGTGCCCGCGCATGCCGCGCTGCTCTACCCATGGCTGGCCGTCGACGAGGTGGGGGAGCCGGAGCTGCGCCGACTGCGGGGCGCGCTGCCGGCCGGCCGCATCCCGATCCAGTTTGCAGCGGTCGAACGGATCGGTGGTTTCGTCGGGGTCCCGGTCCCTGAGATGTGTGGCGTGGCCACCGCCGTCCGCACCGCCTTTCCGGCACAGGCCCCCTACGGCGGCCGGTTCGGCGCCGATCCGCCGGTGCATGTCACCGTGGCTCTGGACGCGGAACCCGAGGCCGCAGCCGCCATCACCGCCCGCACGGCAGGCCGCCTCCCGATCCTCACCGGGATCGACGCCTTGCACGTGGTCGCCCTGACTCCCACGGGCTGGCAGGCCCTGGCCGAGCTGCCGCTCGTCGACGGCGGCCCGTTCGTCTCGTACGGTAAACTTACTTAGCGAGCCTCACTGCTTCAACAGGCACTTTCCCGCTCGTGAAGCACTCACGGCCTTCCTGTGGGCATGCGCCGGGAATCCGCCGCGACTCCCGCAACCGCCAGGAGGGGCATGTGACCGTACAAGACCCGCCCGGGGCGTTCCTCGACGGATTCGTACAGGTCCTGGCCGACGCCGCCACCACCGGCCGCCGCCTCACCCGCGAGGAACGCGCCACCCGCCGCGAACTGGGCGCACGTGCCGCGGCCTCCGGACTCGGCTGGCGGGTTCTCGTCCGGGAACACCTCGCGGCCAGCCGCGGCGCATGGCCCGCCACAGCGTCGCCCGACCACGTGCTGTCCGTCCTCGAAGAGGCACTGGACGCCTTCGCCGAGGGCTACGAGAGCGCCCAGCGGCTGGTCATACGCCAGGAGGAGGCGGCCCGGCGGGAGTTCATCGACGACCTGCTCCACGGGCGCGGCGACTCCGGCCATCTCGCCGCACGGGCCGAACGGTTCGGACTGCGGCTGTCCCGCGTCCACGCCGTCGCCGTGGCCGAGGGACCGGTCGCCTACGACGAGACCGACTCCGTCCCCCGGCAGGTGCAGGACGCCCTGTTCAGCCACTTCGAGAGCCGTCGTCTCCTGCTCACCACCAAGGACGGCCGGATGGTCTGCATCGCCCCCGGCGACCAGGGGGACATACTGACCCGCTTCGCCAAACAGGCGCACGCCGCGACCGAGGGCGGCCAGGTCGCCCTCGGCCGCCCCCGCTCCGGCGCGGTGGGGATCGGGCACAGCTACCAGGAGGCCCTCAACGCCTTGGACGTCGCCCACCGGATGGGCTTCGACGACCCGCTGCTGCGCGCCGCCGACCTGCTGGTCTTCCCGGTCCTTGCCCGCGACCGGCCCGCCCTGGTGGACCTCGTGCGCGAGACGCTCAGCCCGCTGGAGCAGGCCCGCGGCGGAGCACGGCCACTGCTCGACACGCTGATCGAGTACTTCGACGCCGGCTGCGTCGCCGCCGAGACCGCCCGCAGACTCTCACTGAGCGTCCGAGCGCTGACCTACCGCCTGGAACGCGTCCACACACTGACGGGCGTCGATCCCACGGAGCCCGTACAGCGCTACATGCTGCAGACCGCGGTCATCGGCGCCCGCCTGCTCGACTGGCCGGCCAGACCGCTGTGACCGCGGTCGCGGGCAGCCGCTCCGGGACTCAGAGGTCGGCACAGATGCCGCGGGCCTCGCTCAGTTTCGCCTTCACCCCGGCATCGACCTCGAAGACCTGACGGTGCCGATTGTGCGCGCCGGTCACGGCCTTCGCGAGCGGCTCGTAGGAGGAGTCGCCCGCGGCGGCGGCCGTCGACAGATCGAAGGCGGCGGCGAAGCGGTACAGCGCCTGCTCGCCCACCTTGCCGCGCGTCGCCAGCTTCGATTCGTCCATGGCGGTCAGCGCGTCGCACGCGCCCCGGGCGTCGCCTCGCGCGCTGCCACCGCCGGCGGACTCGTCACCGGCCAGCGCCCAGGTGGCACCCACGCCTCCCGCGCCGATCAGCAGGCCCACCAGGACGGCGGTCGCCAGCGGCCACCGGCTGCGGGCGGGCGGAGGCGGGACGGCGGGGACGTATGTGGGCTGCATGTACACGACCATATCCGGCCGACGTGTGCGGCCGGCTGGTGGGGGAGGAAGGGCTGGGACGGGGACCGAGGAGTTCCGGACAACGTCCCCATATCAGAGACCTCGTCACCGAGTGGGCAATACCCGTGACTTCAGCCTGATTTCCGCTGGAACACAGGGATCCGGCCAACCTGCCACCGTTTTCCCCGTCCCGGACAACCGGGCATCGGGTCCTCTCCTCTCACAGCGCGGGCACAGCGAGTGCCCCCAACACCCGGAGGACTGGGGATCGATGACCAGAACGCGCACCACCCGGCTGCGGCGTCCGCTGCTCGCCGGCATCACGGCCGTCGCCGCCATGGCCGTGACGGCCGGCCTCGTGGCCGCCACGTCGGAACCGGCGAAGGCGGCCACAGGGCCCAAGCTGAGCCTCATCGCCGCGACCGACTCGATCACGCTCACCTCCTGGAAAGAGGAGCCGGGCGTCTACCTCGACCTCGGTACCTACCTCACCGCCGAGGGAACCCCGTTCGAGCTGAAGGTGACCCGGAAGTCCTACAAGGACCCGGTGGCCATCACCCAGACCGTGTACGAGGGCGGCAAGGCCAAGGCCAAGACGCTGCCCAAAGGCACGGTGAAGGACTTCGCCGGGCTCCCCGGCTTCGCGGAGATCACGGTCACCGACAAGGCCGGCAAGAAGGTCCTCGCCAGGACCGAGGACTTCTGCCCGAACAACGCCAGCGGCCGGGTGCGGCCGGACGCGCCCGCCACCTCCAAGTATCCGGAGAGCTGCCCCACCAACCCGTTCACCCTCGGCTCGGTATGGGGAGTCGAGAAGGGCTGGGCGGCCAACACCTACGCGGGCTCCTACACCGAACCGGTCAAGCTGGCGGCCGGCACCTACACCGCCAAGGTCGGCGTCGCCAAGAAGTACCGCGACCTGTTCGGCATCGCCAACAAGCCGGCCACGGTGAAGGTGACCGTGCAGGAGCGGAGTTACGAGGACGAGCAGGGCGCCGCCGAGCCCGCCTCCCCGGCCGCGTCGGCCGGCCGGCACGCCGGGCACGGAGCCGCCCACCAGGCACCGGCCGCGCACGCGGGCCACGGGCCGGGACACGCCCCGACGCCCGCCCAGGCCGGCGCGCCGGTCACCAGCGGCGCGAGCCCCTCGTACAACGTGGGCCACGGCCCGCTGAAGGCCGCTCCGCCGGCCCTGCCGTGGGCGCTGAAGAAGGAGCAGGCCGCGCGCTCGATGCGGGTCGGCGACACGGGTGGCCAGACCGACGGCTCGCGCAAGGCGCCCGCCCTCCAGCCGCTCGCGAAGCGGCCCGCGGGCAAGCCCACCGTGCCGGACGTCCCCAAGCCCGACCTGCGCTCGCTGCCGGCCTACGGCATCGTCATCAGCGACGGCGAGAAGGACATCCCCGGCAAGGACTACCTGGCGTTCAGCGCCAACGTGTGGAACGCCGGCCCGGCGCAGCTGGTGGTGGACGGCTTCCGCTCACCCGGCAAGGCCAAGATGGACGCCTACCAGTACTTCTACGACGCCAAGGGCAAGCAGGTCGGCTACACCCCGACCGGCACCATGGAATGGGACCCGCGCCCGGGCCACGTGCACTGGCACTTCACCGACTTCGCCAGCTACCGGCTGCTGAAGGCGGACAAGAAGGAGGCCGTGCGCAGCGGCAAGGAGGCCTTCTGCCTCGCCAACACCGACGCGATCGACTACACGGTGAAGAACGCCAACTGGCATCCGTTCAACACCGACCTGTCCACCGCCTGCGGCGAGGAGAACTCGATCTCCGTCCGCGAGGTGCTGGACGTCGGCTCCGGTGACACGTACTCGCAGGACCTGCCGGGCCAGTCCTTCGACATCACCGACGTGCCCAACGGCACGTACTACATCCAGGTGCTGGCCAACCCGGAGAAGCGGCTGAAGGAGACCAGCGTCGACAACAACAGCGCCCTGCGGAAGATCGTGCTGGGCGGCAAGCCGGACAAGCGGACGGTGACCGTGCCGCCGCACGACCTGGTGAACGCGAACTGACCGCACGTCGGAAGAGGGACTGACGGACACCAGGACGCCGACGGCCACCCACAGTGGCCGTCGGCCCCGTGCGGAAAGGCCGAGCGGGCCTCCGCAACACCTTCCGGTGGAATGTCCCGTACACCTCCTCGCGGCGACGCGCGCCTCCTACGCTGGATGCCCGCCCAACCGCGAAGGGACGGTCATGCACGTTGAGTTGAGGGCCGAGCCGGACGACGACGTACAGACCGTGCTCGACCTGTACGCCTGGCTGCGCAAGGACCCTGACGTCCGCCGCCACGCCGAGCTGACACTCGGGTCGCCGGATCCCACCGGCGAGACCATGGGCGCCACCGAGATCGTCAACCTCGTACTCGGCCAGACCTTCGCGGCACTCAACCTCGCCCTCGCCTACGCAAGTTGGCGCGCGGCGCGACGCACCGCCCCGTCCATCACCATCACCGTCGGCTCCCGGTCGCTCACGGTGGCGGGCGCGTCGGACGAGACCCTGCTGCGGATCGTGGAGCTGCTGGGCGATCCGGGTGGCGAGGACGGGCCGGCACCGCGCCCGGACGCTCCGGACGAACCCTCGCGGCGGGACGACGACGGCACCCCGGGGCCGGCGTGACGTCCCTGCCCGACCCCGCCGCCTCCCGCGCGGTGCTCATCGGGGTGGAGCAGTACACCAATCCGCTCCAGCCGCTGCCCACGGTCGCCAACAACCTCACCGGACTCAAGGACGTACTGACCGGCCCCGACTCGTGGCGCCTGCCACCGGAGCACTGCACCGTCCTGTCCAACCCCGAGTCGGCCACGCAGGTCCTCGACGCCGTGCACGCGGCCGCCACCGAGGCGACCGACGCCCTGTTCGTCTACTTCGCCGGCCACGGCCTGCTGTCCCCGGTCGGCGACCTCTACCTGGCCCTCTCGGACTCGCCACCGGGCCGGCTCTTCCACGCGGTGGCCTACGACCAGCTCCGCTACCAGGTCGCCGAGGAGTGCGCCGCGCTCAGCCGCGTCGTCGTCCTCGACTGCTGCTACAGCGGCCGCGCCCTGCACGGATACATGGGCGCCCCACTCCAACTCGCCGACTGCGGCGACATCGACGGCACGTACGTCCTGACCGCGTCCGCCGAGACCGAGCGGGCCATGGCACCGAAGGGCGAGCACTACACGGCGTTCTCGGGCGCACTGCTGAGAGCGGTCACCGAAGGCGTGCCCCACGGCCCCGAAATGCTGGACATGGAGACCGTCTACCGGCATGTGCGCAGGGAACTGCAGGCCAGGAAGCGACCCGTGCCACAGCAGCGTGCCCGCAACGAGGGCCACCGCATCACCCTCGCCCGCAACAGATGGAGCCCGGCAGCCGGACCCGAGGCGCAGGCGTACGCGGCGGCGCTGCGCAAGGCCGTGCGGGACGGCGACGGCGCCGCGGACCCGGACACCGCCCCCTACCTCCGGGGCGAACGCGCGGCCCCACGCGCCTTCGTGAACGCCCTGGCCGACCGCCTCTCCGAGACCGACCTGACCCACCTGCACACCCTGCGCCGCACCGCCCAGCGAGCCGCACCCGACGCCGCGACCCAGCTCCAGTACTGGCAGGAGGAGGTGGAACTCCTCACCCACCGCCTCACCCGGGCGGGTGACTACAGCCGGGGCATCGAGGGCGAACTGACACTGGCACAGGAGCGGGTGCGGCGACTGGACGCGGAGGTGCGGGTACTGAACCAGCAGGTGCGCCTGCTGCTGGACGAGAAGGGGCGGGACGCGACCGCGGCCGAGGCACTGGTGGGCGTGGCGTCCACGCAGTCCGGGGCGACGGAATCGGCGGTGCGCGGCGGCGGACCGTCGAAGACCTCGGCGGCACGTGGCGCGCCGGGCACGACTCCGGCCGCTCGCCCACCCGCACCCGTGGCCCGCACCTCCGGGACGCTGGCCGTCCTCGCCGTCCTGTATGTCGTGATCGCCTGGGCGTTCACGCTGGACACGGTGGCGCTGAAGTACGACTCCGGCCGGAAGCCCGCGTCGATGCCGAGCACGTCCGACCTGGCGAGCGGCGAGGGCCCCCACTACGTGTGGGACGTGGAGACCGACGTGACCAGCACGTTCCGCCCGGACGAGAACGACGCCGCCGACAAGCTGACCGGCGACCTCGTGATCTCCGTGCCCCGCCCCTGCAAGGACCGGACGATCGAGTGGGAGATCACGATCGACGGCCAAGAAGGCGACCACGGCTCCCTCACCGGCGAGACGGAACACCAAGTGCCCCTCGACGTACCCCTGGACGGGCCCCCCGACCGTGTCACGATCAGCGCCTCCTGGGTCGGCGGCACCGAACCCTGCCCGAGCTTCGGACTGGTCTGGACGGACCCCCGCCTCGCAGTGAACCTCGACCTGGTCCCGTGGTGAGGAGGAGCGGATGGGATTCACCGACCGCCCGGGCGCCTGGCTCGGCGGCACCACAGCCGGGCTGCTGCTCACCATGGGCGTCATCGCCGGATTCGCGGCGGCCTGCAGCATCTCCGGCCGCCAACTGAGTTACGACAGCGGGGACCGACCCGTACAGCAGACCGTCTCCGGCGGCGGCAAGCTCGCCGACGCGGTCTACGCCTACGTCTGGGACGTCCGTCACGACGTCGACAGCACGTTCACCGTCCCGTCGGGCTTCGGCACTGGCGAGGCGTCGCTGCTGAGCAGCACCGTCCGCGTCTCCGTACCGGAGGGCTGCACCGACCACACCGTCCACTGGCAGGTGACCGCCGACGGCGAACACCGCATCGGCCACGGGACCACCCGATGGCTGCGCCAGTACGACGAGACCTTCAAGCTGCGGCCGCACGGGCTGCGCCCCCGGACCGTCACCGTCGAGGCATGGTGGGACGGCGGGGACGAGGCCTGCCCGTCCTTCTCCTTCATCTGGCACGACCCGACGCTCTACTTCGAGGCGGACCCGGACTTCCTGGACGGGGACTACTACCCGACTTGACCTTGACACCGTGGCAGGGTCTTCACTGCTCGTCAGGGAGGTGGTCTCGATGACGACCACGACACAGGACGACGCCGACGCCCTCCGGGTGCTCCGGACGCTGGAGGACAGCCGTTCGTCGGTGCGGCTGCGGGCCGCTCTGACGGTGGGCACGACGCCCGACCCGCGCTTCGTCGACAAGCTCGTCGAGCGATGCGCGGTCGAGCCCGACTTCTTCGTCCGCGACATGCTGACCTGGGCGCTCACCCGGCACCCGGTCTCCGTGACACTCCCCGGGCTGGTCCGTGAGGTCCGCTCGGAGCGCGCCCGGGCGAGGAGCCAGGCGTTGCACACACTGTCCAAGCTCGGGGACCGGCGGGCGTGGCCGGCCATCACGCCTGCGCTGCTGTCCGACGCCCACGACGAGGTGGCGCGGAGCGCCTGGCGGGCCGCGGTCGTGCTGGTGCCGGAGGGCGAGGAGCCCGCGTTGGCCGCGGGGCTGGTGACGCAGCTCGGCCGCGGTGGGCGGGAGACGCAGCTGAGTCTCAGCCGGGCGCTGGTCGCACTGGGCGAGGCGATCGTGCCCGCTCTGCGTGCGGTCACCACGGCCGCCGACCCGCTCGTGCGGGCGCACGCCCTAGCCACGGAGCGGCTGCTCCGGGACCCGGACACCGGCTTCGGGTTCGCGATCGAGGAGGCGAAGCGCGTGGTGGCCCTCGGCGGAGCCGGTGACGAGGGCGATGAGGGATGAGACGAGGGCGATGAGGGATGAGACGAGGGCGATGAGGGATGATGGGACGTGTTGATCGGTGAGGTGGCGCGACGGTCCGGGGTCAGTGCCCGCATGCTCCGACACTACGAGTCGCTCAGTCTGGTGAGACCCTCCGGCCGAACGGGCTCCGGATACCGGGAGTACTCCGGCCAGGACATCCGGCGGATCTTCCACATCGAGAGCCTGCGGTCGCTGGGGCTGTCGCTGCGTGAGATCGGGCGCGCGCTCGACGACCCCGGCTTCATGCCCTCGGAACTCGTCGGCGACCTCATCCACCGGACACGCGAACGCGTCGCGGCCGAGACCGAGCTGCTCACGCGGCTGTCCCGGATCGACGCCGCGGACCCCGCCGGCTGGGAGGACGTTCTCCAGGTCGTCGCGCTCCTCCAGGCGCTGGGATCGAAGAGTCCCGGCGCCCGCCAGCGCGCGGCCCTGTCCTCCGGCGAGGAGGTCCCGGTGCCGGTGGAGGCAT
Organism: Streptomyces sp. NPDC058534; assembly: GCF_042717365.1. NCBI lineage: Bacteria > Bacillati > Actinomycetota > Actinomycetes > Kitasatosporales > Streptomycetaceae > Streptomyces > Streptomyces sp. NPDC058534. The sequence goes on along the minus strand of NZ_JBHXNW010000086.1, from coordinate 28,713 downwards.
TGGTCGAGGCGGTTCTGAGCGAGCCGGACCCGATCGTCGCCGGCGCTCTCAGGTGGGCGCTGGCGCGGTCGGGCGAGCGAGGCCCGGCGCTCCTGGCGGAAGCCCTCGGCTCACCGGCGGCCGCGGTGCGGGAACGTGCCGTGCAGAGCCTCGCCGAGCTGCCGGGCGACGAGGTCACCGGGCACCTGCGGCACGCTCTCGCCGGCCCCGACGCCGCGGTGCGCGGGTGTGCGGCGCTGGCGCTCGGGACGCGTGGCGTGGCCGAGGCGGCGCCGGAGCTGGTCGACATGATCGTGGAGGGGCGGAACGACACCGATGCCGCGGACGCACTGAGCGTGCTCGCGGCCGACACCGCGATGGCGGACCGGATCGCCGGCAGACTTGTCGGGCGCCTCGCCCACGGCACCACCGGAGCACCCGCACGCGGACGGCTGACCCAGGCGCTCGCGGGCATCCCGGGCGCGAGGGCGTCACGTGCCCTGGAGGAACTGTCCCAGGACGAGGACCGTGCCGTCGCGCTGACCGCGGTGTACGTTCGCCGCCTGCGCGCGTGACCACCGTCCCTGCTTCGCGGCGGCGTGCGGGGCCGGGACCGCGTACGTACATTGGACCTGGTGACCGTGAGTGTCAACGCCGCCTACTGCCGCGTGACGGGCCGGACGGCCGGGGACCTGCTCGGCAGGTACCTCTTCGACGCCATCCCCGAGAACCCCGCCGATCCGGAGTCCGACGGGGCGCGCAAGGTGTCGGCCTCGCTGCGACGGGTGCTGGCCACGGGGCAGGCGGAGAGCATGGCGGTGCAGCGCTACGACATCCCCAGCGCCGAACACCCCGGGGGCTTCGAGGAACGCTGGTGGTCACCGGTGAACACCCCCCTTCATCCGCGACCGCCGGCACTGGCGCCGCACTCCCATCGACGCCTCGGGTCCGCCGGAAGCCGGAATGGAGGCCGGTATCGAGGCTGAGCTGTACGCCCGGGCGAAGGAACTGGAGCGACTGAACGAGGAACTGCGGCAGGCGCACGCGCGGGAGCGGCAGGTGGCGATCACCCTGCAGGAGGCCATGCTGCGCTCACCCGACCTCGCACGCCACCCCGACGTGGCGGTGCGCTACCTGCCGGCCATCGGTTCGCTGAACGTGTGCGGGGACTGGTACGACGCCGTCGACCTGACCGACGGGCGCTTCTTCGTCGCCGTGGGCGACGTGGTGGGCCACGGCCTGGAGGCGGCCACCGTCATGGGAATGCTGCGCAGCGCGCTGTCGGCGGCCAGCCGCACCGTCCCCGGCCCCGCCCAGGCACTGGAGGTGCTGGGCCTGTACGCGCGTTCCGTGGAGGGCGCCCTGGCCGCGACCGCCGTCACCGCCCTCGTCGACACCCGCTCACAGCTGATCATCTACTCCAGCGCCGGGCACCCGCCGCCCGTCCTGATGCGTGCCGACGGTACCTGCCACCTGCTCGACCAGGCCACCGACCCGCCGCTCGGCGCGCGGCTCACCCACGTGCCGCGCCCCCAGGCGGGCATCGCCTACCAGCCCGGCGACATCCTGGTCCTCTACACGGACGGTCTGATCGAACGCCGGGACGAGGACATCGACATCAGCCTGCGGCGCCTGACCGACACCCTGGGCCGGTGCCTCGGCCTGGACCCGGAGCGCCTCGCCGACGTCCTCCTGGAGAGCCTGGGCGTCAGCCACGGCGCCCGCGACGACATCGCCCTGGTCGCGGTGGGACTGTGAGGCGGCGAGGCAGCGGCCCTTCAGCCCTTTCGTGAACGACAGAACTCGGCGACCGCGCTTCCCCTACCTCCCACCCCACCACCGGGCCCCCATCACTCCACCACCGACCACCACCGCCACGACCACCCCAGCCGCCACCACCCGCCCCGCACCGAACTCCGCTCCGGTCACCGGAACCACCGCGGCGGCCGCCACCACGCCAGCACCCGCGCACGCCCCTACCGCCTCTCCCCACACGCGCGCGGTCCCGCGCCCCCACCTCCACGGCCAGGTCTCACTCGTCACCAGGTACGCGACCAACAGCACCACCAACCCGGCGCCCTCCCACCACGCCGGGTCCCCGAATGCGGCGATGACCACAACACTCGCCGCCAACACGGTCGTCCGGTGTCGCAGCAGAAGGTGGGACCAGCGGGCCGACTCCAGTGTCGGCCGCCGGTCCAGTGCCGGTGCCGCCCACACCGCGAAGACGACCGAGCATCCGAACAGCAAAGCATCCCGCGCCCCACCCACCGTCGCCCACGGCCGCCACGCCACCACGACGGCCGCCGACCCGAGCACCCGCACGGGCAGGGTGCCGACCCAGTAACCCGCCCACTCCCGCAGGCTCACCCGCGTATCGAGCACCGTCATCGCCCCCTCCCGCCGACCCGCCCGGACAGCAGCGGTGCCAACGCCAGATCCAACGGCTCACCCACGATGTGCCGCAGCACCAGCACCCCGCTGTCCCGCAGGTCGAACCGCATGGCGTCCCGGTCCGCGTGCCACAACCGCAGCCCCAACTCGCCCGGCACGTCGCCGGGTTCGACCGGCGGATCCCCGCTCGGGATCTCCACGACCACCGGCCGGCGTCCCCGCCCCTGAAGATCCCGCAGGACCTTGAGTATCCGGGCGTCGCTCAACGGAGTGAACACGTAGACGAGCGCCCCCTCCGGCAGCGCGGGCGGCGGCACCCGCTCAAGCCCGGGCCCGTCGAAACGCCGGTCCCTGCGGACGTCGAGGACACTCTCGACGATGCGGTAGAACGCAGCGTCCCCGGTGCCCGGCGCCAGCCAGCGCGTGGTGCCCCCGGTCGAGACGACCCCCACCCGGTCGTGGGTGCGCAGATACGCCCGGGCCAGCCCGGCGGCCGCCCGCACCGTCTCGTCCAGGGACGACACCCCGGTCACCGGGTCGACGACGTCCCCGAACGCGTCGAGCAGCATCACCGTGTCGGCGGCCCGCTCGGCCGCGAACCGGTGCAGCTGCACCGCGCCGCGCCGAGTCGTCGACGGCCAGTGGATGCGCCGCTGCCGTTCCCCGGGCACCCACGCCCCCACCCCGACGACCTCGACACCCTCTCCGGTCTGTACGGAGGCATGTTCGCCGAGCCGCTGCGGCAACCGCGCCGGAACCGGCGTGAACCGCGCCTGCGTGGGGCGCGGGAACACGGACACCTCGGCCGCCTCGACCCGGACGGTACGGCGCACGGTGCCCCCGGCGTCGTACACGTCGAGGTCCACGGGCCCGAGCGACCAGCGTCCCCAGAGCAGCGCCGTGTGACGCAACGTCACCGCGGACGCGCCGACCACGACCTCGTCGAGGCGCAGGCCCGGGCCGAGTGTGACACCGGGATCGAGCCGGACGGCACGTCGTCCGTGGTCACCTCGCGCACCCACAACTCCGACCGCAGCGACACCCGGTGGGCCAGCGCGGGCACCGCGAGGGCCTTGACGTCCTCCGGGACGACGTAGTCGCGGCCGTTCAACACGGCGCGGGCCCGCGCGAGCTGGACCAGAGCGAGGGCGCCCCGAGGCGAGGCGCCGATGCTGATCTGGGGGTGCTCGCGGGTCGCGCCGACGAGCGCGACGGCGTACTCCAGCAGGTCGTCGTCGATCTCCACGCCCTCCACCACACGCCGCCAGGCCACGACGTCCGCCGGCCCCGCGAGCGGCTTGAGTACCGCCTCGGGCGCGGCCCGGTCGATCCGGGCCCGCAGCATCGCCAGCTCCTCCCAGGCGCTCAGATATCCCATCCGCACCCGCAGCTGGAACCGGTCGAGCTGGGCCTCGGGCAGCGAGTACGTGCCCTCGTACTCCACCGGGTTGGCGGTCGCGACGACCATGAACGGGTCGGCGAGCGGCCGCGTCTCACCGTCCACGGTCACCTGTGACTCGGCCTTCGCCTCGAGCAGCGCGGCCTGCGTCTTGGGCGGCGTCCGGTTGATCTCGTCGGCGAGCAGGAGGTGGGTGAAGACCGGCCCGGGATGGAACACCATCTCGCCGGTGCGCTGGTCGTACAGCGGCGCCCCCGTGACGTCCGACGGGAGCAGGTCGGGCGTGAACTGGATCCGGCGGAAGTCCAGGCCGAGCGTGGTGGCGAAGGACCGCGCGAGGAGCGTCTTGCCGAGCCCGGCAGATCCTCGACGGGGACGTGCCCGCCGGCCAGCACGCCCAGCATCACCAGTTCGAGGGCGTCCGGCTTGCCGACGACGGCACGTCCGATCTCGCGCAGCACGGCACCGGCCTGCTCGCCAACCTGCTCGGGGGTACGGGGCTGAGGCGTGGTGGGACTCGTCACGTCGCTTCTTCCTTGTGAGTGCCGGGGGTACGAGTGCGGGGTGCGCCGAGTTGTTCGAGCCGGTCGACGAGGCGGCGCAGTACGTCGACGGGGATGCCGCCGTCGGGTCCGGTGCGGGGCGTCTGGGACCCGAGCCAGGGCCACAGTTCGGGCCCGATCAGACCGGCGGCGCGTCGGGGCTGTTGGTCGAGTGAGACATGGTGGTGTTCGGCGAGTGCCGCGGCGTAGAGGCGGCGCAGCTCGGGCCGCAGTACCGCGCGGTAGTAGAGGGCGCCGTCGGGTCCCGTGGCGGTGCGTACGTTCCGTCGCCATTCGCCCATGCCCGGCGTCCGGGTCCGCAGCAGCCGTACGTCCTCCCGCCGTCCGGAGTCGAGGGCGTCCGCCCCGGCGACGTACCGGGCCACGATCAGCGTCGCGACGGCGAGCAGGGTCACGATGGCGCCGGCCGCCCGGGGGCCGTCGAGGAGCAGGACGAGCAGGACGCCGGAGGCGGCGACCGCCGCGCCGAGCAGACCGAGCCGGCGCAGCGTGAGCGTGTCCTGCCCCGCGGGCTGTTCCGTGCGCCCGTTCACCGCTGCGCCTCCCGGTCCTGGAGCAGCGAGGCGATCTCTTCCAGGGCGCCGGCCGCGGCCTCGCGGTGCGAGGGCCCCATCGGATGCGAGGAATAGCGGGCCTCGCGGAACAGCGTGGTGAGACGCGGTGCGGCCGGACTCGGGGCGAGGCCCGCGTCGGCGGCGCGGGTGAGCAGGTCGGCGGGGCTGTCGGAGGCGTGCCGCCGTACGCCGGACGCGACGAGGGCGTCCTCCATCGCCGCGTAGCAGGCGATGACGCGGCTGCGCAGCAGGGCGTCCACCTCCTCCGGCCGCAACCCGCGGTACCGCCGCGCGAGCTTGCGCAGCACCGGGACCCGCACGCCGAGCAGCTCGTCGTCGTCCGCAGGGCTGAGCACCCGTTCCAGCTGGGCACGCACCTGCGGTTCGGCGAGCCCCCGCAGTTCGGACCGTAGGCGTTTCCAGGCGTTCCGGCCGTTCCGGCCGTTCCCGTGAGGAAGACGTCATGAGTCCGGACGCTAGCGTGCCTGGGGACGGCGGGCGTCCCGCGCCGCCCAGGAAGCGAGGATCCGCAGACGTTCGTGGCTGGGGGAGCCTGGCTCGGCGGTCAGGGTGATGAGCTGCTGGTCCGGGTCTGTCGTGGGGGTGAGGAAGGACCAGTCGAGGGTGAGCCGGCCGACGGCCCGATGCTGGAGGACCTTCGTGCCGGTGCCGTGCGTGGCCACGCGGTGGGTTCCCCACCAGCGCCGGAAGTCGGGGTCCTGGAGCGACAGCTCGCCCGCCAGTTCCGCCAGCCGTAGGTCCTTCGGATCCCGGGCGGCATCCATGCGCAGCTGCGCCAGGCTCGTCCGTGCCACCCACTTCCAGTCCGGGTACAGGGCCCGGACGACCGGATCCCGGAAGACCAGCCGTACGAAGTTGCGCCGCTCCTCGGGAATCCGCGCGAAGTCGGTGAAGAGGGCCGCCGCCATGGGGTTTCAGGCGAGGATGTCCGTGCGCCGGCCCAGGACGACGGCCGGGGTGGTGGGCAGGTCGTCCAGCAGCCTCCGCAGCTGCGGCTGGACCTTCCGCGCGGCGCGCCGCCGGGGCCGGGCGGCATCCCGGCCGGACAGCTCGAACAGGTACACACGCCCGCCGTCGTCCAGCTTCAGGACCCGCGCGAGCGTGTCCAGTACCGGCTCGGACGCCTGACGGCGGCCCTGTTCCAGGCGGGTGCAGTAGTCGGGGCTGACCGACACGAGCAGGGCCACTTCCTCCCGGCGCAGCCCCTGGACCGTGCGCCGGCCGGCCGACTCGGGCAGCCCGACCTGGGCCGGGCTCAGCTCCTTACGCCGGGCCTTGAGGAAGGCGCCCAGCTCGCTCCGGCGCACGTTGCCGCTGCTCATGAGGCCAAGTCTGGCAGACGGCCGCGCCCGTGACAGGGGGCCTGGCGTGTCCCGGGACAGCGCTGTCCCGGGACAGAAGACGCCCCTTACCCCTACCCGTACCGGCTGCGAGGGCCGGTGACGCGACCGGCGGGCGGACGGCCCCGAGGGGGCACCCCGCCAGAGACCGCAGAGACCGCCTCCACCTCCCAGGAGACACGGCAACATGAAGACCGACGTCACCTTTCCCAGCAACGACCTGTCCCTCGCCGGGACCCTCTTCACGCCCGACGACCACACCGGCGGCCGGCTACCGGCTGTCGTCGTCTCCCACCCCGGCGGCAGCGTGAAGGAGCACAGCCCGAGCGTCTACGCCGAGCGCCTGGCCCGGGCCGGATTCGCCGGGCTGGTCTTCGACGCCGCCCATCAGGGCGAGAGCGAGGGCAAGCCACGAGGCCTGGAGAACCCCTTCCAGCGGGCGGAGGACATCAAGTCCGCGTGACCTACCTGACCACGCGCGAAGACATCCACCCCGACCGCATCGGAGCCCTCGGCATGTGCGCCTCCGGCGGCTACGTGCCCTACGCCGCTCAGACCGGCCACCGCATCAGGAGCATCGCGACGGTGAGCGCCGCGGACATGGGCTCGGTGATCCGGGAGGGACTGGGCCGCACACAGGACCCGGCCGACTTCAGGGCGATGCTCGACCGGGCCGGTGAGCAGCGCAGGGCGGAAGCACGCGGCGCCGCCCCCACAGATGGTGGCCTGGCTGCCCGACAGCGCCGAGGAACTGCCGCCGACCGCCACCCGGCAACTTCGGGAGACTTCGCGTACTACCGCACCCCGCGCGGCCACCACCCTCGCGCCAACCGGGAATGGGTGCAGCGCAGCGTCGACCTGATCGCCCAGTACGACTCGTACGCGATGATCCGGATCATCTCGCCCCGCCCCCTGTTGATGATCACCGGCTCCGAGGCGGAGACCGCCTACTTCAGCAGGGAGGCCATCGAGAAGGCGGCCGAGCCCAAGCGGCTGGTCGTCATCGACGGGGCCACCCACGTCGACCTGTACGACAGAAACGCGTACGTCACCCCCGCCGTCGCCGAACTCACCGCGTTACGCCAGGAACCTGGCCGGCTGCCCCCCTTCAGCTCCAGCCCTGCGCGGCGGATGGACGCCATGCCACCGGTGCGGTCAAGATCCGCCGGGTTACAGGACTGTCCCAGGGGGCGGCGGTCGCGAACAGGTGCGGAACGGCGGCTGGAAGCGACTGTCCGGCCGGCCGAGGGCGTGCACTGGCGGGCGTGGCGGGACGTGCCCCCGGTGGTGGTGCACTGTGCGCCTGGCTTTGCGTGTAACAGGAATGTCTTCAGGGGTGGTTGAGCGGAACGGACTGCCGGGCGGGACGGCTCTTCGGGTTCACAAACGATGGTTCAGCAGCGACTCGTACCGACGGGTCGGCCCCCCAACCGATACTGAGGAAGAAACGATGCGCGTTCACAAGCTTACCTTCGCCGCCCTCGCCGTTGCCGCGAGTCTCTCGCTCACGGCCTGCCAGAACGACGAAGACGCCACGGGGCAGAGCGACCCGTCGGCCGCGTCCAACGCATCCTCCTCGGAGGGCGGTGCAGGATCGGACAACTCGCAGCAGGGTGGCGGGGAGGAGCCTGCCGGGGAGGGCACCGGCGGGCAGGCGACGGCAGCCGGGACCGGCTCCGACTCCGACTCCGGCTCCAGCGTGAACGACAAGCTCGGCAAGTGCCGTACCGACGAGCTGGAGTTCAAGGCGATGGACGCCACCATCGACGGCGACACCGATGGCACCGTCGCGGTGGAGCTGACCAACGGCGGCGGCCGGGAGTGCGCGATTTCCGGATACGCCGGCGTCGACCTGAAGACCAACTCGGGGACGCTGTCCGCGAAGCGCAGTGGCGAGCCGGTCGTCCCCGGCACCCTCAAGGACGGGGAGACCGTGGCCTTCGGCATCCACTACCCGATCAACGACTCGGGCGGCTCCGGCGTCCGTGTCACCGGGCTCGTGGTGACCCCGCCCGACGAGACGAAGTCCGTCACCCTCGACTGGCCGGGCGCCGGCACGCTGCCCGTCACGGACGGCGCCGGTTCCCCCGTGAAGGTCGGCCCGATCGGCAGCGCCGGCCAGGGCGGCTGACCGCGATCAGCCGCCGTGCCTGCGCGGGGCCGGCCCCGCTCGAGGACGAGTTCGTGCCGGGAACCGTCCTCGATGAGCACGGTCAGGATGGCGCCCTTGCCGCAGGTGCCGGCATACACAGTAGGGACGGCGGTCCCCGCCTCCCGGGCGATCTCGGCGACGGTGACGTTGGCGTAGCCGCGGTCGACAAAGAGCCGTGTCGCCGCGCCCAGGGTCGCCTCCCGTGTCTCCGCGGCGGCCTTCGCGCGGCGAAGGGCGTGGAAAGGGCGTCGGTCTCGCCGCTCTGCGGGGTCGTCTTTTCGGCTTCCGGCACCCTGCTGCACAGGACCAGACCACCCCGACCGTCAGTACATGTTGGGACAGGAGCTGCGGGTCTACATCCTCACCACGGCGGCGGAGACCGACGGCCGCCACGACGTGACGGACTCGTACATGCCCGTCGGCGCGGCCGTATGGGCGGGGGACGAGAAGGTGACCCTGGACTCGGGAGACTTCTATACGATTCCCCTTCATGTTCCGCACGCGACACCGGCAGGCCCGGACGGCGCGCGCGCCCTGAACATCTCCACGCCCGCAGGATTCGCCGAGCTCATCGCCCGTACCGCCACCCCTCTTCCACCTGGTCACCGAGACGACCGCACTCGATGTGGAACTGTTCACCGCGGTCGGCGAGGAAATGGGCGACATCGTGCTCGGCCCGCCCGGCACCACACCGGCCGACCTCGGCACGCAGCCGCCGCACTTACGGCAGTTCAAGGACCCGCAGACGGCGCCGGAGGACGCGCCTGCCGCAGACCGGCCGGCCGCATTGCTCGGGCGGACGATCTCGACCTGAAGTACCGTCAAACACCTTCGCGAAGTCGTGGTGTGCTGTGGCAGTGTTCAGGTGAGAGGAGCCGACGACACATGCAAGAGCCAGAGTTCCGGCGGGCGGTGAGCGCGGCCATGTCGATTGCCTCATCACTGGGCCTGACCACCGACGACGCGACCGTTCTCCATGACTCGAACAAGCTCACTCTGCGTCTGCTGCCCAGTGACGTCCTGGCCGGGGTGGCACCTGTCGCGCAGCAGGTCGCAGAGTTCGAGATCGAGCTGGCTCAGCGGCTCGCCGCATCCGGGTGCCCGGTGGCCACCCTCGAACCTCGCGTCGAGCCACGCGTCCATGAGCGTGACGGCTTCGCGGTCACGCTGTGGACCTACTACGAGCCCGTGGCACCTCCCGAGGCGTCACCGGCCGACTACGCCGACGCGCTGAAGCGTCTGCATGACGGCATGCGCCCGCTCGATGTCCCGACGCCGCACTTCACGGACCGAGTCGAGCAGGCTCAACAACTCATCGCCAACCGCGACCGCACCCCGGCTCTGGCCGAGGCGGACCGCGAACTGCTGCGCAACACGCTACGAAGCCTGAGGCGAGCGATCTGCGAGCGCGGCGACGCCGACCAGCTGCTGCACGGTGAGCCGCACCCGGGCAACGTACTCACCACGCAGAACGGGCTGCTGTTCATCGATCTGGAGACGTGCTGCCGCGGCCCCGTCGAATTCGACCTCGCCCATGCCCCCGAGGAGGTCGGCGAGCACTATCCGGGCGTCAACCGGGACCTGCTGCGCGAGTGCCGACTCCTCGTGCTGGCGATGATCACAACGTGGCGCTGGGACCGAGACGACCAGTTCCCCGATGGGCGACGGATGGGAACGGAGTGGCTCAGCCGGATCCGAGCAGAACTCGACGGCGTGGGCGTGGACACTCAGAGCTGATAGGGGAGAGACAGCGCCTAGTTGCCCCCTGGAGCACCGCATGCCTTCGACGCAGATCCACGCCGTGCTGGACGATCTGGCTCGAGTGGTCGGCGCCACGACTCCCGAGCAGGACGGCCTGCCCACTCCTTGCGCCGGACTGGACGTCACATCGCTGCGGCGGCACCTGCTCTGCGGTATCCAGTACTTCGCCCTGGTGCTGGCCGATCCCACCGGCGACGAACGACCCGACCCGCACACCACCTGGACCACTGTCAGGTCGTGCGGTGGTCACCATAGGGTGGCGTGATGTTCGATCCGTTGGAGATCACGGTGCTGCCGCGGGGGCCGCGCTTCCCTGACCAGGTGCGTTTCTGGGTCAACGGCGAGGATGTGGTGGAGAGCGCGGTCGGCCCCGGCGGTCGTGGGCCTCTGGCGTCGGAAGCGCTGCCGGCCGGACTTCCCGGCCCGCTGCGGGTAACGTTCGAACCGCGACGTGTGCCGTTGGGCGAGCCAGAGTGCACCGGGGGATGCTGCGGATTCCTCTCCGTCGTCGTGCAGCGAGTCGGGAATGTCGTCCAGTGGTCGGGTTGGGAGGTTCCCCACGAGGAGGACCAACCGTTGGAGTTCGACTTCGACGCGGACGAGTACGACGCAGAGGTGATCCGTGCCGAGGCAGATTCAGGGTGGCGTTTCCCGCGGCGGCCATGGCCAGGCCTCGGCTCTGCCAGTCGTTGCGGACCACGTACGGGATCTTGAGACCACGAGCAGCCCATGGCAGGCTCATGCCGCATGATCGATGAATTCGCGAAAGAAAACCTGCACGGGAGACTGCGGCGGGACCGCAAGGCGCTGCTCTGGAAACTCGACGGCTTGTCCGAATACGACGCCCGCCGACCTTTGACAGCGACCGGGACCAACCTCCTCGGCCTGATCAAACACGTGGCCACCGTCGAGGCCAGGTACTTCGGCGAGGTCTTCGACCGCCCTTCCCCGGAACCGCTGCCCCGGTGGCAGGACTCCAACGGCAGCGATCTGTGGGCGACCGAGGACGAGACCCGCGATCAGATCGTCGGGTTCTACCGGCGCGCGTGGGAACACTCGGACGTGACGATCAACGATCTTCCCCTCGACGCCCCCGGCCACGTGCCGTGGTGGCCGGAGCCTTATGCCGACACGAACCTGTTCGCCGTCATGGTCCATGTCCTCGGCGAGTCCATCCGGCATGCCGGGCACGCCGATATCCTCCGCGAGGGCCTCGACGGCCGGACCGGGTTGCGCGCCGAACTCGAGAAGCAGATCGACGAGGAAGCCCGTGCAGCCTACTGCGCGAAGATCGAGCAGGCCGCCAGGTCGGCCGCACCAATCAAGGCTTAGAGGTTGTCTCACGTGACTTGATGTCCGTGAACTCTGGGAGCTGACCGCCCCGTTGCTGCCGTCATTCGCTGCTCGTCCGCCAGGTGGTGGGACCGCTCCGTGTGACGAGCGGGACGTGTTCACGGCAGTGGTGTACGCGCTGACCAGCGGCTGTGCCTGGCGACACCTGCCGCCGACGTTCGGCACGTCGCCCGCCACCGCGCATCGCCGCTTCACGGTATCGACCGAGGCCGGCCTGGCAGCAAGCTGCACGTGCTGTCCGATGCCCAGGGCATCCCGCTCGCCGTCGCCATGTCCGGCGCGCACATGCACGACAGCCTCGCCCTCAAGCCGCTCATCCGCGGCATACCCGCCATCCGGTCCCGCGGGGGGACCACGGCGGCGCCGACCCGTCAAACTCCGCGCGGACAAGGCGTACTTCTCCGCCGAACACCTGGCCTGGCTGCGCGAGCGCGGGCTCGTCGTGCGCATCGCGCGGCCCGGCATCGATTCCGGCGAACGCCTCGGTCGGCACCGCTGGAAGATCGAACGGTCGGTCGCCTGGCTCTTCGGCTACCGCCGCCTCACAGACCGATACGAACGAAAGGGCTCACACTTCCTCGCCCTCCTCGGCCTGGCCGCCGCCCTGACCTGCTACAAGAAGCTCGCGCAACTTGCCACGTGAGACACCCTCTTAGCCGAGCGTCGTTGGCGGAGCGGGTGAACGTCTCCCATCAAGTGAGCCCTGCTGACCCAGCAGACTGCGAGGGTCTGCCGGGGGAGGGGCAGGACTCTGGGGGTGTTGTGGGATGGTCCGTCCGCGTGGGCACCCGCTTCACCGGAGGTGGGTCAGGGCTGCGGCGGCGACGGACGCTCCGGCGGGGCAGGTGCCGTCCTGCGACACTCCGCGTTCCGGAATGGTCGTGGTGCCGACCAGGTGATCGACGTCGTCGACTGCGACGAAGATGAAGCAGATGCGCTGGAACTCGGCCTGGATGGCGTTGTGCTGTCCCACCGGTACCTGCGAGACGCGTCCGTTCTTGGTCATGGTCCGGGCGTAGGACAGGGGGAGATCCACTGCGAGGCTGACGCTCTGGCCCGCAATCTTCCACATGCACGAGACGCCGTGCCTGCCGGCTTCCTGCTTTCCCCGGCCTTTGATTCCGAGGGCGGCGAGGTCGCGTGCGTCGAGTGCTTGGCACGGACGTGACGCCAACTCCTTCTGGGTGTACTTGCGAGGTACGGAGGCGGAGGCGGCTGCGGAGGGCGAGGACGTGGGGGCAGGGGTTTGCGACGCGGTGGGGGAGGAGACCGGCGGGGTCGATGACCGTGTACCTGCCTGCCCGCTCGTCGAGCACCCGGCGCCGAGCAAGCCCACCGCGACAACGAACGCGAGTCCGGCGAGCTTTCGGGAGCCCCGGCTCCGGGGATACTGCTGCTCAGAATCAAGTCGCGGCATTCGGCCGCCCCCTTCGGGTCATGGTGGCCGGCTCAGATTCGATTTCAAGCGCCGGGTCAGCGCCGGGTCAGAACACGCCGATGCTGCCCTCCAGGCTCAGCCACGACAGGGACGCAACGCTGCTCAGCGTTGGGCACAGCTCACGCAGCTTGTCCGGACTGGTCTTCGGGGGCTTCGGGCTCATCCCGTAGCAGCCGGCTTTCCGAAGAATGTTCACCGTCCGCGTCACCTGGCCCGCGGACTTCTTGGGGCCGGCGTACTCGCTGCCGGGGAAGTGCTTCTGAATGTGCCGGGTCATCGCGTTGGCGACTTCGCCGGCCGCGGTGAGGTCCTTTCCACACTCGGCGTCGTCCCAGGGGACACCGGTGCACGCGGGCGTTCCGATGAGGCCGTAGACGGTCTGATAGACCGGCATGATCTCCGGCGGTGTCGCGGGATCGTCCGAGGCTCCGGCACCCGACGGCGACTGCGAGGGAGGGAGGGTCGACGAAGGCGAGGGTGAGGCGTTGACGGAGGAAGAGGCCCGAGGCGATGTACGGCCGTCGTCCGCCTGCCCGCTCCCGCTCCCGCTTCCGCCCCCGCAGGCGGTCAGTGTCAGGACTGCCGTGAGGGCGGCGGTCGAGGTGCTGGCAGCATGCCGGTGCTTGATCATCGGTTCCCTGTTTGGTTGCGTCGGAGCGACAGGGCGCGGCCCGTACGGTCGCCGGGGTAGTCGCGTCCCAAACTCAAGCGACTGGCGAGTTGTTCAGCCACGGGAACCGCAGGACTGAACAACGCCCCTCCCCGGATCCGTCATGGTTCGCCCGCGCTGCCGTTGCCCTTCAGACGTTCCAGGTCCGAGCCGCGGACCTGGATGACGAACAGCGCGATGACGGCGGCCAGCCCGGCCATCACGGCGGCTACGACGAACGCCGCGCTCACGCCCGCGGTAAGCACCTGGTCGCCCCAGTTTCCCGGCAACTCCCCGGTGCGTTGCGCCTGCGCCCGCTCCTGCGGCGTCGCTTCGGCGAGGAACCTGGGCAGCAACGACTCGGCTTCGTTACGGCTGGCGGTGCCGAAGGTGGTCACCAGAATGGACAGGCCGAGCGAACCGCCGATCTGCTGGGTCGCGTTGAGCACGCCGGACGCCGCCCCCGACTCGCGTTCCGCGACCCCGGCGACCGCCATCAGTGTGAGGGACACGAATTCCATGCCCATGCCGAGGCCGAACACCAGCATCGGCCCCAGCACACTCCCCGCGTAGGTGCTGTTGATGTCCGTCAGCGTCAGCCACGACAGGCCCGCCGCCGCGAGTAGTCCGCCGAGCACCATGAACGGCTTGGGGCCCGTTCTCGGCAGCAGCTGCGACGCCAGGCCGGCGCCGACCGCGATCACGGCGCTCACCGGGAGGATGGCGAGCCCGGCCTCCAGCGGCCCGAACCCCAGCACGTTCTGCAGGTACAGCGTGAGAAAGAAGAACATGCCGAAGATGGCCGCAGACAGGCTGAGCATCATCGCGTACGTGCCGGCCCGATTGCGGTCGCGGAACATCCGCAGCGGTGTGATCGGCTGCCGGGACCGCCTTTCCACCAGCAGAAACGCGGCCAGCAGTACCACGGCGGCCGCGAAGGCGACGAGGGTGACCGCGTCCCGCCAGCCGTCCTCGGACGCCCGGATGAAGCCGTACACCAGTGAGACCATGCCGAGTGTCGAGGTCAGCGCGCCGGTGACGTCGAAACGGCCCGGCCGGCGCTGCGACTCACGGATGTACCGTGGCGTCGCCAGCGCGATGAGCAGGCCTATCGGCACGTTCACGAAGAAGATCCAGCGCCAGTCGAGCCACTCGACCAGGACCCCGCCCGCGAGCAGCCCCACCGCGCCGCCGCCCGCCGACACCGCGGCGAACACACCGAACGCCCGATTGCGTTCGGGCCCCTCGGTGAACGTCGTCGCGATCAGCGCCAACGCCGTCGGGGAGGCGATGGCGCCGCCCATGCCCTGGACCGATCGGGCCACCAGTAACTCCCACGGGTTCTGCGCCAGCCCGCACAGCAGCGATGCTCCGACGAACAGCAGCACTCCGATGACGAACATCCGCCGTCGGCCCAGGATGTCCCCGGACCGGCCGCCGAGCAGCAACAGCCCGCCGAAGGTGAGGGTGTACGCGTTGATCACCCACGACAGCCCTTCGGTGGAGAAACCGAGGGAGCTCTGGATCTGGGGGAGCGCGATGTTCACGATGGTGATGTCCAGGACCACCATCAGCTGACACGAGGCGATGACCAGCAGTGCTACGCCTTTGCCGCGCTTTCGTCGCGGCTGGGTGATCGAATCGGCCGGGGCAGGCTGAGGGTTCGACATGTGCGTTCCCTATGGCGAGGGCCTGAGGGCGGGCTGCACGAGCCCCACGACGACCGTAAGCCCACACCTCGGGCTGCACCAATCGGGTGAGTATCGAGGGGGCGGAGCGTGGGCGGGGGCGGGACGAGCCGAGCCGGGTCGTGGGCAAGGCCGCACGTCTGCGACGGACAACCAGCTACCGGGTACCAGCTATACAACGTGCACGCAAATCGTACGGATGCGGTACGGCGCCGCCCCCGTGTTCGTTCGATTGTGACCGCGGCTCGCGCCCCGCGACTCTCGCCCCGCGAACCGAGCGGGGACCCTGACAGCCGTATCAGGGAGGAGTGAGGGACGGCCCCGGGCCGTCCCTGATGCCTGGGCCATGAGGCGGCAAGGAGTCTGGGAACATGTCCCGGACCAAACGTCTACTCATCATCTGCGGCTCCGTCCTCACGGTCCTCTCCCTCCTCGTGGGCGGAGCGTTCCTCTGGCTGTGGACCAGCGCCGAAGTACACACCCTCGGCGAGGAACCGTTCGACAACGCACTCGCGATACCGCCCCTCGCCGAATCCCGCGTCGACAAGGACGGCACGCGCGTGTTCGATCTGCGGATGCAGGCGGGACAGAAGGAGTTCAGGGAGGGACGAAAGACCCGCACCTGGGGCTTCAACGGCGACTACCTCGGCCCGACGCTCCGCGCCGAGCGGGGCGAGAAGGTGCGCGTTCGAGTCCGGAACGACCTGAACGAACCCTCCACCGTGCACTGGCACGGGATGCACCTGCCCGCGAAGGCGGACGGCGGCCCGCACCAGATGGTGGCCGCCGGCGCCACCTGGGCCCCGCAGTGGACGATCGACCAGCCGGCGGCGTCCCTCTGGTACCACCCGCATCCTCACGGAGCGACCGAGAAGCACGTCCAGCGTGGCCTGGCGGGCATGTTCATCCTCGACGACGACGCGTCCGAACGGCTGGCACTGCCCAAGCGCTACGGAATCGACGACCTTCCGCTGATCGTGCAGGACGTCAAGTTCGACGGCGCCGACTTCGACCACGGCCGCGGCATGATGCAGGAAGCCGGCTTCCTCGGCGAGCGCACCATGGTCAACGGCACCCTGAGCCCCTACCGAGAGATCAACGACGAACGCGTACGCCTGCGCCTCCTGAACGCCTCGACGGCCCGCACCTACAACTTCGGATTCTCCGACGACCGGACGTTCGACCTCATAGGTACCGACGGCGGGCTGCTGGAGCGGCCGTCCTCCCTGAAGCGGATCCAACTGTCGCCCGGCGAGCGGGCGGAGACCGTCGTGACGATGCGGCCCGGAGAGCGGACCGTGCTGCGCAGCTTCCCCCAGGACAACTACGGGGACGCCTGGCAGGAGCGGTTCAACGGCGGTGACGACTCCTTCGACGTGCTCCAGCTGAGGGCGGCCGAGAGACTGCGGCCGTCCCCCGAACTCCCGGCCGAACTGGGCGAGCTGGAGCTTCCGGACGGCAGCGAGGCGGTGCGAGGCCGGCATTTCGACCTCAAGCGTTCTGGGATCAACGGCCGTGCCATGGCCATGGACCGGGTGGACGAGACCGTCACGAGAGGAACGACCGAGACCTGGACCGTCCGCAACACCAACGGCATGCCGCACAACTTCCATGTCCACGACGTTCAGTTCCGCGTTCTGGAAGTCAACGGCAAGACACCGCCGGTCGAGCTGAGAGGCCCCAAGGACACGGTGTTCGTGCCGAACGGCACGACGATGAAACTGGCAATGCGTTTCGAAGGGCCGGCCGACCCGGACACCCCGTACATGTACCACTGCCACCTGCTGTACCACGAGGACCAGGGCATGATGGGCCAGTTCGTGGTCGTAGAGAAGGGACAGCAGGCCGGCCGCCCCGGCGGACATCAGCACTGACTCCCGCCCCGGGCAGTGACCGAGCTGAACCGGCCTGTCTCATCGCGGTCGGTCGCCTACCCCGCGGCCGGCCGTCCAAGGGCCGGGCAGCCACCAGTTCGCCCGGCCGAGCGCTGCCACCAACGCGGGGGCCAGGACACCGCGGACGATCGTCGCGTCGATGACGATCCCGAGAGCGAGCGCCGTGGCGAGGATCTTGACGTCCGTGGCCGGGACGCGGGAGAGCGAGATGAACGCCAGGAACAGGATGATGGCCGCGCAGGTGATGAGACGGCCGGTGCGGGCCCCGCCGTCGATGGTGGCCCGGTCGGTGGAGCCCGTGCGCAGGTACTCCTCACGGATCCTGGAGAGCAGAAACACCTCGTAGTCCATCGACAGTCCGAACAGGAAAGAAAACACGGCGATCGGCACCCAGGTCGTGATGGCGTCGGAGGCGCTCTGGTCGAAGAGCAGCTCGGTGCCGTACCCCTCCTGCCAGATGAGCACGGTGACCCCGTACGCGGCGGCGAGGGAGATGACGTTCAGCAGCAGTGCCTTGAGCGGGAGCACCACCGACCGCAGCGCGCGGACCAGCAGCACGAATGTTCACCAGGACGATGATGCCGCCGATCCACCACGCGTTGCCGTACACGGCGTCGACGAAGTCGGCGTCCTGCGCGGGCAGTCCGCCGACCCGCTGGCCGGCCTCCTCGGCGGCGGTACGGATCCGCTCCGCGGTCGCCGAGCCGCCGGACGTGGCGGGATCCTCGGCCGTCCACACCTCGACGACCGTCCAGTCACCGCGCCGCCACTGCTCCGCGCTAGCGGTGCCGGCCACACCGGGCAGGTCCGCCACGGCGGTCAGCGCCACGTCCGGATCGGCCGTGAGCACCTCCACCGGCTGGGTGAGCCCCTTGCCGAGACCCGCGTCCTGGACCCGCTGGAGGGCCTCTGCCGATGGGCCGCCGGCGCTGATCACCGAGTCGTTGCTCGGTGCGCCCAGCCGCAGACCGAGCACCGGCGCGGCGAGCGCGAGCAGGACGACGAGCTGACCGTGGCGGAGAACCAGCGGTGCCGCACCACGGTCGTCGCGATCCGCCGCCACAGCTTGCTGTCCGGTTCGGTCCGGCGCCGGTGCGGCCAGTCCAGCCGGCCGCCGGCGACCATCAGCAGCGCCGGCAGCAGCGTGAGCGCGGTGACCACACTGACCAGCGGGATCAGCAGACCCGTGAAGCCCACGCTGCGCAGGAAGGGAACCGGCAGCGCGATCAGGGCGGCCAGACTGATCGCCACGGTCAGCCCGGAGAAGAGCACCGCGCGCCCCGCGGTGGCCATCGACCGCACGATCGCCTCCTCCGCACCGGCGCCGCGGCCACGCTCCTCCCGCCAGCGGGTGACGATCAGCAGCGCGTAGTCGATCGCCACACCCAGCCCGATCAGCGCCAGCAGATACTGCACGATGAACGAGATCTCGGTCAGCGCCGTCAGCCACCACATGATCAGGAACGTCGCGAGGATCGAGACCGCCGCGACGACCAGCGGCGTGACGGCGAGCACCGAGCCGAAGACCAGCACCAGCACGATCAGCGCACCCACACCACCGAACAGGGTCTCGCCGAGAACCCCTGAATCACCGCCCCCGCCGCCCTCGGCGAGCGCCGCCCCGTCACCGTCACCTCGGTCCCCGAAACGCGGGCCGCCCGCTCGGCCGCGCCCTCCAGAGCGGGCAGCACGTGCCCGTACGGCCCGGCCGCGCCGGGCAGCGGACGCGGATACACCAGCACCACCCGGTACGCCCGTCCCGTGCCAGCAGGTCCGGCGCCTGCTCCCACGTGACCAGCCGGCCGCCGGGCCGGGTCCGTTCCACGGCGGCGGCGACCTCACGGGCCTGCACGGCGCCCAGCGTTCCCCGCTCCGTGGTGACGGCCAGCAGCACCGGAGCGTTCTCACCGCCCGACTCGAAACGCCTGGCGATCTCCTGATTGGCCTCATAGCCCGGGCGCCCGGGCAGCCCGAAGTCGTCACTGAGCGCGTCCGTGGCCCGTGGAGCGGCGAAAGCCCCGGCGAGGGCGAGCACGATCCAGGCGATCACGGTCCACCAGCGGTGGCGCGCGACGAATCGGGCCAAGGCGGTCATCAGGTCTCCTCGCACATACGCTGGCCGGCTCACCTGCCTCTCAGGGAACACCCCCTGACGCGACACCAGGACCGGACACGCGGCGCGCGACGGGAGCCAAACCCGACCCGGCGTCTGAGCGCGCAAGGTGTTTCAGAACCCGCCCGGTCCACTCTGGTCCAACCAGTTGACCAGATGCCGCGCACGGTTCAGGCTCTGGGCCATGACAGAGCAGCCGATCCGGCGTGAGGCGGTCTCCGACCAGTTGTTCACGCTGCTGAGAGACCGAATCCTGAGCGGGAAGCTCGCCGCCGGCGCGCCCATGACCGCCGAACGGGACCTGGCCACCGAGTTCGGAGTGAACCGGCACGCCGTACGGGAGGCGGTCAAGCGCCTGCAGCAGGCGCGGCTCGTCGAGGTGAGCCACGGCGGACGCACCAGGGTCCTGGACTGGCGGCGCACCGCCGGACTCGACCTCGCCGTGCAGCTCGCCCGCGCGACCGGGTCCCCCACGTACGACCTGCGGCGGGACGTCCTGGAGATGCGGGCCTCCCTCGGTGCGGACGCCGCCCGGCTGTGCGCGGCCCGATGCTCGCGCGAGACCGCCGTCGACATCGTCAGCGCCGCGGCCGGATACATCGGCTGCGGACCCGACCTCGCCGAACTGGGCGCCGCGGACGTCGCGTGGTGGCGGCTGATCGTGGAGGGCTCCGGAAACCTCGCCTACCTCCTCGCTTTCAACACCCTCGTCGACGGCTCCCTCACCGCCGGTGAGGTGCCGATGGAACTGCGCGCGGCCGAACTGCTGGACATCGAGGGCCACGTGAGGCTCGCCGCGCTCATCGGGACGCGCGACGAGCGGGGCGCGGAGGCCGCGGCACGCGCCCTGCTCGCCCGCAGTGTGCCCACCGCACCCGTCGCCCCGGAGCACGAAGGAGGACCGGTGTGATACCCGCCGTCGTCTACGCGATACCCGCCTTCCTGCTGCTGGTCGCCGTGGAGGCGCTGTCGTACCGCTTCCTGCCGGACGACGACGAACGGGGCTACGAGACCCGCGACACCGTCACCAGCATGTCGATGGGCGCGGGCAGCCAGGTCGTCGGCCTCCCGTGGAAGGCGGTCGCGATCCTCGCGTACGCCGGGCTCTACACCCTGGCGCCCTGGCAGCTTTCCCCCGGCTCCGCCTGGACCTGGGTGCTGCTGTTCTTCGCGGACGACCTCGCCTACTACGCCTTCCACCGCGCGCACCACCGGATCCGGGTGCTGTGGGCGAGCCATGTCGTCCACCACTCCAGCATGCGCTTCAACCTCTCCACCGCCCTGCGGCAGAGCTGGACACCCATGACCACGCTGCCGTTCTGGCTCCCGCTCGCCCTGCTCGGCGTACCTCCGTGGATGATCCTGCTCCAGCAGTCCATCAGTCTCGTCTACCAGTTCTTCCTGCACACCGAACGGGTGGACAGGCTCTGGCGCCCGATCGAGTTCCTCTTCAACACCCCTTCGCACCACCGCGTTCACCACGGCTCGAACAACGCCTACCTGGACCGGAACTACGGCGGCATCCTGATCGTCTGGGACCGGCTCTTCGGCACGTTCGAGCCCGAGGGCGAGCGGGTGGTCTACGGCCTGACGAAGAACATCGACACCTACAACCCGCTGCGCGTCGCCTTCCACGAGTACGCGGCCACCTGGCGCGACGTGCGGTCCGCCACCCGCTGGCGAGACCGCGCGGGTCACGTCTTCGGCCCGCCCGGCTGGACGCCGAAGGAAGTACGCCGACATGGCGCGGCGTAAGACGTGTTGACATGCCCAACGCCGGTCGCGATCCTGTGACAGTCGACTTCCATCGATGTAAATCCCTCGATGTAAATCCCTCGATGTGAACCCGTCGATGTACCTCCCGGCTGCACGGACAACCCGCTCGACGGTCACGGGTCGCCCCCCACCGACTCCTCCGACCCGTTGTTGACCGGATGCCCCCGCCCGCCACGCCACGCCACGCCCGGGCCGGCGTCGAACCGGAGACCGACCAGGGAACGGGACCATGAAACCTTCTCGCCTGCTGCACGCCGCGGTCGCCTGCGGACTTTCCGGCATCCTCGCGGCCGCGCTGTCCCTGGTGTCCGCGCAGCCCGCCACCGCGGACCAGACCGGCCTGCGCGCCGCAGACCCGAGCGTCCTGCGCGTCGGCAGCACCTACGTCTCCGTGCAGTCTGCGGGCGGCGGCCTCGTCGTGCGCCAGGCCCCGTCGACGGCGGCTCTGGCCTCGGCGCCCGCCCGCCAGGTCTGGTCGGACACCCAGAACCGCGGGGAGGTGTGGGCCCCCGAGATCGTGCGGGACGGCGGCCGCTACTACATCTACTTCGCGGCCGGCCGCGGCGCCGCCCACCGGATGTACGTCATCAGCTCCGCCGCCCCGGACAGCGGGTACACCGCCGAGTCGAAGCTGGCGCTGCCGGACGACAAGTGGGCCATCGACGGCACCCTGTTCACGTTCAACGGGCAGCGGTGGTTCGTGTGGTCCGGCTGGGCGGGCGACACCAACGTCGAGCAGAACCTGTACATCGCGCGGATGAGCAGCCCCACCACACCGACCGGCGCGCGCCACGTCATCTCGCAGCCGCGGGAGAGCTGGGAGCGGGTGGTCGGCAACCCGTACATCAACGAGGGGCCCGAGCCCATCAAGGACCCCGACGGGCAGCTGCACATCGCGTACTCCGCCAACGGCAGCTGGAGCGACCAGTACTGCCTGGCCGACCTGAGGCTGCGGGCCGGCGGTGATCCCACTTACGTCTGGGACTGGTACAAGTCCAACGGCTGCCTCTTCGGCTCGAACCGCGCCACCATGATGTCGGGCTGGGACCCGACGCTGCACGTCAACGGGCCCGGTCACCACACCTTCGTCCTGCTCGACGGCGACATCGACACGAGCCCGCCCGCCGGCCCGCGGTTCCCCCTGATGTTCCACGCGGTACCGAAAGGCACGCCGTACTCCTGGGAGAACCGGTACTGGTACACCGGCACCTTCGCCTGGTGGGGGAACACCACGTACAGCCGCGCCAACGTCCCCGGCCCCGACAACGACACCGGCTGGAGCCTCAAGTTCTTCGAGTAGGACGCCCGTGCGGCCCGCCTCCCGGCGGTGTGTGCGACCATCCCGGATAGTCCGGTGCCGGTCGGTCACCATGCTTGTCAGCGCTGGGAGACGAGCTGTATAACGTTGTAAACTCGTGCCCAGGGGCTTGGAGTCCGGCTCACCGTGGGGACACCCGCCCCGCACCGAACACCGAGTGGGGACGCTTCGGAGGGATTCGACGTGCGGGTCAGCCTCAAGGACGTCGCCGCGCACGCGGGGGTCTCCGTCAAGACCGTCTCCAACGTGGTGAACGACTATCCCTACGTCACCGCCACCATGCGAGAGCGCGTCCAACGCTCCATCGACGAGCTGGGGTACCGGCCGAACCTGACCGCACGCCACCTGCGCAAGGGTCGTACCGGCATCATCGCGCTCGCCCTGCCCGAGCTGGGGAACCCCTACTTCGCCGAACTGGCCGCCGCCGTCATCGACGCCGCCGCCGCGCACGACTACACCGTGCTCCTCGACCACACCGGCGGGCTGCGAGAGCAGGAGATCCTGGTCAGCCAGGGATTCAGGGCGCGGGTGATCGACGGTCTCATCCTCAGCCCCATCGAACTGGAGACGGAAGACCTGCGCGACCGCACGGAGAACGTGCCGCTGGTGCTGCTCGGTGAACGGGACTACGACCTGCCCTACGACCACATCGCCATCGACAACGTGGCGGCGGCCCGCACCGCGGTGCGCCACCTGATCGGACTCGGCCGCCGGGAGGTGGCGTTCATCGGTGACCGGCGCGGTCGCAGCGAACCCGCCAACCTGCGCGTGCGCGGCTGGCGCGAGGAACTGGCCGCCGCCGGGCTCCCGGCCGACGACGGACTCGTCGCCGCCACCGACGGCTGGGGACACGCGGACGGCGCGGCGGCCATGGCCCGGATCCTGGAGGCCGGACGGCGGCCCGACGCGGTCTTCGCCTACAACGACCTCGTGGCCATCGGGGCGATGCGCGTCCTGCACGCGCGAGGGCTGCGGGTGCCCGAGGACATCGCGGTCGTCGGATTCGACGACGTCGTCGAAGGGCGGTTCGGCGCGGTGACGCTCACTTCCGTGTCGCCGGACAAGGAGGCCATCGGCCGGCTGGCGGTGGAGTCGGTGCTGGCCCGGCTCGGTGGTCGACCCGCCGAGCCCCGCCGCTTCTGGGCGGACCACCGGCTCGTGGAGCGGGAGAGCACGCTGGGGCGCGGCGCCGAGAGCGTCTGACACGCGCGCCGACCAAACCGGGGGTGGGTCATGTGACGTAGGCGTTGGGCCGAGTTGACATCGTTGTCACACGGTTGGACGACTCAGTCTTGGCGGAACGCAGGCCACAAGTCAAGAGGTCGCCGCGTGTTCGCCGTGGTTCGGTGAACGGGACCGCGTGAAACGCGAGTTCGACCCGCACGCTCTGATCGCAGGTCGCGCACGGGGGGTTTACAGCATCCTTGCAACGATGTAAAACCTCTGTGCGGCGGACTGGAGAAGGTCTTCCGCCGGGGGAGAAGCAGTCAGTCGTCGCTCGTAGTCCGGCTCCCCAATTCCCTTTCAGCGCCACCCGGATCGGGGTCACCATGCAGCGCACCACTCACCGTCCACACCTCCTCGCCCGCCCCGTGGTCGTGGCCCTGGCCGCCGCAGTGGCCCTGACCGCGACCGCCTGTGCGAAGTCGGAGGACGACGCGTCGGGCAAGAAGCAGTCCGGGTCGTCCGCGGCCGGCGCCGAGCAGAAGGCCGTCACGCCGAAGCCGGGCAGCAAGACCTGCACCATCGACGCGTACGGCGCGGAGAAGCTGGACCTGAAGGGTGCGACCGTGGGCTTCTCCCAGTCGGAGAAGGAGGCGAACCCGTTCCGCATCGCCGAGACCCAGTCCATCAAGGACGAGGCGGAGAAGCGGGGCGTCAAGCTGCTCACCGCCAACGCCCAGTCGCAGTTCTCCAAGCAGATCACCGACGTGCAGGACCTGCTCGCCAAGGGCGCCGACCTGCTGGTCATCGCACCGCTCAACTCCGACGGCTGGGACCCGGTGCTGCAGGCCGCCGCCGCGAAGAAGGTCCCGATCATCACGATCGACCGCAAGATCAACGCCGAGGCGTGCAAGGACTACGTCTCCTTCATCGCCTCGGACTTCGTCGAGCAGGGACGTCGCGCCGCCGACCAGATGATCGAGGCGACGGGCGGCAAGGGCGAGGTCGCCATCCTCCTCGGGGCGGCCGGGAACAACGTCACCACCGAGCGCACCAAGGGCTTCAAGGACCGCGTGGCCGAGAAGGCCCCCGGCCTGAAGGTGGTCTTCGAGCAGACCGGTGACTTCGCCCGGGAGAAGGGCCAGCAGGTCACGGAGCAGCTCATCCAGTCGAACCCCGGCATCAAGGGCATCTACGCGGAGAACGACGAGATGGGCCTGGGCGCGGTGGCCGCGCTCAAGGGAGCCGGCAAGAAGGCGGGCGACGTCGAGATCATCACCGTCGACGGCACGCGCAACGCCGTCCAGGGCATCGTCGACGGCTGGATCAGCGGGGTCATCGAGTCCAACCCGCGTTTCGGACCGCTGGCCTTCCAGACCCTCGACACCTTCACCAAGGGCGAGGCGGTGCCCCAGGACATCGTCATCGAGGACGGCGCGTACAACGCGGACAACGCCAAGCAGGACATCGGCAAGGCCTACTGACCCTCCACGGGGCCCGGGACACCCGGGCCCCGTCGTCCTGCCCTCACCCCACTTCCTGGAGGCACAGGTGGCACCCCCCGCCGAAGTCCTCGCCGTCCGCGGACTGAGCAAGACCTTCCCCGGCGTCCGCGCCCTGGACGACGTGGACCTGACCGTGCACGCCGGCGAGGTCCACGCCCTGATCGGCGAGAACGGCGCCGGAAAGTCGACCCTCATCAAGCTGCTCACCGGCGTCTACCGGCCGGACGCCGGCCGGATCACCTTCCAGGGCCGGGAGGTCTCCTTCGAGACGCCGCTGGAGGCGCAGAAGGCCGGTATCTCGACCATCTACCAAGAGGTCAACCTCATCCCGCTGCTGAGCGTGGCCCGCAACCTCTTCCTCGGCCGCGAGCCCCGCACTCGCCTCGGCCTGCTGGACTTCGCCCGCATGAACCGCGAGGCCGACGAGATCCTGCGCACCTACGGCGTCCGGGTCGATGTCCGCCAGTCGCTGCGCACCCTCGGTGTCGGCGCCCAGCAGATGGTGGCCCTGGCCCGCGCGGTGGCCACCGACGCGCGCGTCGTCATCATGGACGAACCGACCTCCTCCCTCGAACCGCGGGAGGTCGAGACCCTGTTCTCGGTCATCCGCCGCCTGCGCGACCAGGGCATCGCCGTCGTCTACGTCAGCCACCGCCTGGACGAGCTGTACGCCGTGTGCAGCAAGGTCACCGTGCTGCGCGACGGCCACCGCGTCCACCACGGCGACCTGGCCGACCTGGACCGTATCGACCTGGTGTCGACCATGCTCGGCCGGGAACTGGGGGAGGTGCGCGCGGAGGGACAGACCAAGTTCTCGGGCGACCACCTGATCGCCGACGACCAACCGCTGCTGTCGGCACGGGAGTTGTCGGCCCGGCACAAGCTCCACGGCGTCTCCCTCGGCATCCGGCCCGGCGAGGTCGTCGGCCTCGGCGGTCTGCTCGGCTCCGGACGCACCGAGACCGCCAAGGCCATCTCCGGTGCTCTGGCGCTGAGTTCGGGAAACGTCACGGTGGCCGGGGTGCCGCTGCGCGGCGGCTCGACACCCGCCGCCATCCGGGCGGGCATCAGCCTGCTGCCCGAGGACCGCAAGAGCGAGGGCATCGTCCCCGGTCTGTCCGTGCGGGAGAACATCGCGCTCGCCGTCCTGCCCCGGCTCTCCCGCTTCGGCCTGGTCTCCGAGTCCCGCGTCGACGCCGTCGTCGACACCTTTATGAAGCGGCTGCGTATCAAGGCCTCCTCACCCCACCAGAAGGTCGGTGAACTGTCCGGCGGCAACCAGCAGAAGGTGCTCCTCGCCCGCTGGCTGGCGATGAACCCGAAGGTGCTGCTCCTCGACGAACCCACCCGGGGCATCGACGTCGGCGCCAAGGCCGAGGTGCAGAGACTCGTGGACGAACTGGCCGCGGACGGCCTGGGCGTCCTGCTCATCTCCTCCGACCTGGAGGAACTGATCGAAGGGTCCGACCGCGTGGTCGTACTGAAGGACGGTGCGGTCGTCGGCGAACTGACCGGCGCCGACGTCACCGAGGACCAGCTGATGCGCGCCATCGCCGGCGAGGCCCCGCCCCGGGACACGGCCGAGGAGGCGGTCACCCATGGCTGAGGCCACCCTCCGCACCGCCCCACTGGACAAGGCCCGCCTCATGCAGTGGCTGCAGACGTACGGCGTCTACGCCGGCGTGGCACTGCTGCTGATCGTCAACATCGTCATCACCCCGCACTTCCTGTCCGCCGAGAACTTCCGCACCCAGGCCGTCCAGGTCGCCCCGGTCATCATCGTCGCCCTCGGTATGGCCCTGGTCATCGGCACCGAGGGCGTCGACCTGTCCGTCGGCGCGGTGATGGCCCTGGCCGCCTCCGCCACCGCCCTCTACCTCGGATACGGGCTGCTGCCAGCCCTGCTGGTGGTGGCGCTGTTCGCGGCCGGCGTCGGGCTCGCCAACGGAGCGCTGGTCGCCTTCATCGGCGTCCAGCCGATCGTGGCCACCCTGGCGCTCATGGTCGGCGGCCGGGGACTCGCCCTGGTGCTGCTGCCCCAGCTGGAGGACCTGCGCAACCCGGCGCTCGCCTCCCTGGGGTCAGATGGCGTCCTCGGCCTCCCGTACCTGATCCTGATCGCCGCCGGGCTGGCCCTGCTGGTGGCCTTCGTGGTCCGCCGGACCACCTTCGGCCGCCAGCTCCTCGCCATCGGCGACAGCAGGCCCGCCGCCGAACTGGCCGGACTCCCGGTGCGCCGCGTGCTCATCATCGTGTACGTGGCCTGCGCCCTGCTCGCGGCCGTGGCGGGCGTGCTGGCCACGGCCCGGCTCCAGGCCAGCGACCCGACCTCGCTCGGCAACCTGATGGAACTCTCGGCCATCACCGCCGTCGTGGTCGGCGGCACACCCCTGACCGGCGGCCGGGTCAACATCGCCGGCACCGTGGCGGGCGCCGTCCTGATCCAGCTGCTCACCGCCACGCTGATCAAGCACGATCTGCCGCCCTCATGGACCCAGATCGCCCAGGCCATAGTGATCGTGTGCGCCGTCTACGCGGCACGAGGACGGGGGAAGCGATGAGCGCGACGAAGACGGACGCGCCCATGGTCACCGCGAGCAACGAACCGACGGACGCCACCGAGCCGGCCGGCTCCGCGCGTTCCGAGCGGTTGAGCGCCCTGGTCCAGCAGCACGGTGCCCTGGCGGTCCTGGTGATCGTCTCCCTGGTGGCGTCGTTCTCCTTCGACTCCTTCGCCACCGGCGACAACATCACCAACATGGCGACGAGTTCGGCGTTCCTGGCCGTCGTCGCCCTCGGCATGACCTTCGTCATCATCACCGGCGGCATCGACCTGTCCGTCGGCTCCCTGTTCGCCCTCGGCGGCGTCCTCGCGGCCTGGGGATCACGCCACGGCACCCTGGTGGCCCTGCTGCTCCCGCTCGCGGTCTGCGGTCTGATCGGCGTCGTCAACGGACTGCTCGTGGCCCGCTCCCGTCTCGCCCCCTTCATCGTCACCCTGGCCGCCATGCTGGGCGCCCGCGGCCTGATGCTGGCCATCACCGACGAGGGCGCGAACACGTACCTCATCGCCAAGGGTTCCTTCCTCGCCGAACTCGGCCAGGGCAGCACGCTGGGGCTCGGCAACCCGGTGTGGATCACGCTCGCCCTGTTCGCCGCGGGTGCCGTGGTCCTGCGCCGCACTCGGTTCGGCCAGCACGTGTACGCGGTCGGCGGCAACGAGGACGCGGCGGCCCTGATGGGGGCGCCGGTCGTCCGCACCAAGATCCTCGTCTACACCCTGTCCGGGCTGCTGGCCGGCCTGGCCGGCGCCCTGAACGCCGCCTGGCTCGCCTCCGGCGTGACCATCCTCGGCAACGGCATGGAGCTGGACGCCATCTCCGCCGTCGTCATCGGCGGCACCCTGCTCACCGGTGGCCTCGGCTACGTCAGCGGCTCGCTCGTCGGAGTCCTGTTGCTGAAGGTCATCCAGAACGTCATCAACCAGATCGGCTCCCTCGACTCCTCGTACCAACTCGTCGTCAGCGGCGCCTTCCTGGCCCTCGTCGTCATCGCCCAGACCTGGGCGGCGAAGTCGGCGGCGCCGATCTCCCGGCCGTCGCTCCAGACCGCCTGCTGGTTCAGCTGGTAGACGACGACCTGTTTGGGCTC
>NZ_JBHXNW010000085.1:0-38497 GCF_042717365.1 Streptomyces sp. NPDC058534 | reverse complement strand
GGGTGTGTTGCCTTGGGTCAATTTCCGGGGCCCGCTGTTGGGGCGCCGGCCGGCGGGGGGCGGGGGTTTGGGGGGCCAGGCCCGTTTGTTTGTGGGGGGCCGCGCCGGGGGGGCGGCCCCCAAACTCGACTCCGCCCCGCGCCCCTGGAGCACGCACTGAGCGTCACTTACATGATCGGGTCGGGTTCCCTTGCCAGGTCGGCTGCGCCTACCAGGCCCGCCTTGTTGCCGAGCTGGGCGGCGACCACGTCGGCGACCGGGCGCCAGTTGCCGCCGACCAGCCACCGCTTGTAGGACTTGCGGATCGGGTCGAGGACCAGGTCGCCCTCGTCGGAGAGGCCGCCGCCGACGATGAAGGCGGACGGGTCGAAGAGGGAGGCCAGGTCGGCGAGGCCGGCGCCGGCCCAGCGGGCCAGCTCCCGGTAGGAGTCGACGGCGACCGGGCAGCCCTGGCGGGCGGCCACGGAGATGTGCTTGCCCTCGATACCCTCGGGGGTGCCGTCGCCGAGCGCGAGCAGCACCTCGGCGCGCTCGGGGGTGGCGTTGGCGCGCTGCTTGGCGTACCTCACCAGGGCCCGTCCCGACGCGTACTGCTCCCAGCAGCCCTGTGAGCCGCAGCCGCAGAGCAGTCCGTCCGGCACCATGCGGATGTGGCCGAACTCGGCGGCCACACCGAAGTGACCGCGGCGCAGCTTGTTGCCGATGATGATGCCGCCGCCGAGGCCGGTGCCGAGGGTGATGCAGATGACGTTGCGGTGGCCCTTGCCACCACCGAACTTGTACTCGCCCCAGGCGGCCGCGTTGGCGTCGTTCTCCACGACGACCGGGAGGCCGACGCGGGCCTCGACCTTCTCCTTGAGCGGTTCCTGGCGCCAGTCGATGTTGGGCGCGAAGTAGACCGTGGAGCGCTGGCGGTTGACGTATCCGGCGGCGCCGATGCCCACTCCGACGATCTCGTGCCCCACGCGTGCGCCCTCCACCGCGGAGGCGATGGCGTCCACGATGGCCTCGGGTGTGGTGGGGGTCGGCACCTTGTGGGTCGAGAGGATGTTGCCTTCCTCGTCGACCACGCCGGCCGCGATCTTCGTGCCGCCGATGTCGACGCCGATGGTGAGTCCCATGAATCCCTCAGTTCGGTCGAGCCCCGCTAAGGGCAACCGTACCCGAGGCGGGGCTCAGTCCAGGTCGATGCGCTGGCCCGGGCCGGTGCCCTCGTCGCCGTCGTCGCCGTCGCCGTCCCGGCGTTCGGCCTGGTCGCGGGGGTCGCGCGGGTCCTTGGCGGCGGTGTCGCCGGTGGTCCAGCGGCGTTCCTGGTCCTGGACGGCGGAGCGGTAGGCGGCGAGGAGTTCGCCGCCGGCGGCCGCGAGGTGGTCGAAGACGTCCGGGTTGCGCTCGATGACCGGTTCGACGGCGGCCTTGGCCTGCTGGACGACCTGCCGGAACACCTGCTGGGCTGCGGGTCCGGCGACCTGGCCGAGCAGCGGGGACTGGAGGCCGGACAGCTTGTCCGCCACGGTGTCGACGAGCCGGCGCAGCTCCTCGGCGGCCGAGCCGGGCGGTGTCCCGTACTCGGCACGGCGGCGGGCCTTCTCCGACTCCAGGTCCTCGGCGCACGCCGTCGCCCAGGCGTCGGCGTCGCTCGGTCGCGTTGCGTCGACCCCGTCGGCCTCGTCGGGGCGGGGGGCCTCGGACGGGGGGAGCTGTTCGCTCATGACGGACTCCTGACTACGTTTCGTCCTTACGACGTTACCCGAACGGACTCGGGCCCTGTGGCGGGATCAGCGCCCCCGCGGCCACAGCTGCGGGTCCGGCGCGAACCGGACGGCGAGCGTGCCCTCCCGCAGCGCGGCCCCGTCGACGGTGCAGCGGCGCAGCGCGGACGGCAGCGGAACGATCCGGCGGAACGGCCCGGCGGCGACGACCAGTTCGTCCCCGCGGCGGACCAGGTCGAGTTCCTCGCGTACGGCACCGGGCAGCGGGATGCGCCAGACCAGGACGCCGTCCTCGGCCAGCCGGTCGGTGACGGGCCACTCGACCGGGGCGGCGGCCGGGTCGACGCCCGGCGCACCGAGCGCGGCGAGGTCGTCGGTGCCGCGCGGATCGCGACCGAGGTGGGCGAGGGCGCGGACGTCGTACGTGTCCCGCCACTCCTCCAGAGTCTTGCGCTGCTGGGCGAGGGGGCCGGTGAGCCAGCTGTCCGCCGGGATCTCCTCGGGCAGGACGCGGTTGGCGACCAGCAGGTCGGTGCGCAGGCCGCGCAGGGCAAGGCCGAGGACGGTGGCGCGGATGGCGTCGGCGCCCGCCGGGCCGGGTTCGGCGACCAGCCGTACGACGGTGTTCCGGTCGGCGACGACGGCTTCGGCGGCGGCGAGTTCCAGGTCCCAGCGGGCCGCGGCCTCGTACAGCGCCTCGGCGGGCATGGGGACGCCCGCGAGCCTGCCGAGGACGGGGCGCAGGGCGCGGGCCGCCTGCCGCTCGGGCGGCAGCAGCCGGCGCAGGCAGCGGCGCAGCTCCTCGGGGGCGGCGAGCAGGGCGAGGGCGCGCGGGGCGGGCGGGAGGTCGACGACGAGGAGGTCGTGCTGCTCGGCGAGGGCGGCGTCGCGCAGGGCGCGCAGCAGGGCGAGTTCGTCGGCGCCGGGGAGCGGGGTGAGTTCCTCGGGGTCGACGCGGGCGGCGCCGAGGAGGTCGAGGGCGGCGGAGGCGCGGTCCTGGAGCGCGGCGAGGCCGTCCCGGAACCCCTGGGCGGCGTCCGGCCGCCAGGCGGTGAGGTGGGGTTCGACGGACGTCGGCGCCGGGCCGGTGCGCACCCCGAGCGCGGCGCCGAGGGTGTCGTCGCGGTCGGTGCCGAGCAGCAGGGTGCGGGTGCCCTGCCGGGCGGCGGCGAGCGCGGTGGCGGCTGCGACGGTGGTACGGCCGCTGCCGCCGGGGCCTGTGATCAGGATGGTGCGCATGAGGCTGAACGGTACCTTCGCGGGGCCCCTCGGTTGGTTCGCGCCCGGCATGGGTGTGGGCCCCGGGGGTGGGTGCGCAGCCCCGCGTGGACGGGGTGCCGCTCTCTTTGGGACGGGCGCCGCCCCAGCGGCACGACTGCCCGCAGTTACGCCCGGGGCGTTTCCACTCGCTTCTTCAGGCCCGCCAGCGCGCGGTCGGTGATGACCTTCTCGGCCTTGCGCTTGATCATGCCGAGCATG
Organism: Streptomyces sp. NPDC058534; assembly: GCF_042717365.1. Taxonomy (NCBI): domain Bacteria; kingdom Bacillati; phylum Actinomycetota; class Actinomycetes; order Kitasatosporales; family Streptomycetaceae; genus Streptomyces; species Streptomyces sp. NPDC058534. Next base: position 35,306 of record NZ_JBHXNW010000085.1, on the reverse strand, counting down.
GGGATCTTGACGTCGACGGTGAGACGGTAGGTGACCTCCGTGCCCGTGCCCGCCGGGCGGAGCAGGTAGGAGCCGTCGAGGGAGCGCAGCATCTGCGACTTCACCAGCGTCCAGGACACCTCGTGCTCGCCGGTCCAGGTGTAGGCCAGCGTCTGGTCGTCCTTGATCGCACCGGCGTCCATGACGAGCCGGACCTGTTCGGCGCGCCCCTGGGCGTCGCTGGCGAGGACCTCGGCCTCCTTCACCTCGCCGGTCCAGTCCGGGTAGCGGGCGAAGTCCGCGATCACCGACATGACGTCGGCGGGTGCCGCCTCGATGGTGATGCTCGAGCTGGTGTGTTCCGCCATCGCCGTGGCTCCTCCGGATGCGGGCCGGTACAAGTGTCGTCGTGCTTTCTCGTGCGCCCGTGGCGCGCACGAGTGTGCCGCGTGAAGGCTATCGCGCACGGGCGCCGCGACTGTCACCACCTGCCTGTGCGGCACCGGTCGGAAAAATCACCACTCCAGCACCCACGGCCGCCCGGTCGACGCGAAGTGGCCGACGTTCACGCACTCGGTCGCGCCGATGCGCATCCGGCGGGCCAGCGGCTGGTGCACGTGCCCGAACAGCGCGTACCGCGGCCGGGTCCGCCGGATCGCGTCCAGCAGCGCCCGGCTGCCCCGCTCGAAGCGCCGCGCCACCGTGTCGTAGACCAGGTCCGGCACCTGCGGCGGGATGTGGGTGCACAGCACGTCCACCTCGCCGACGGCCTCGATCTTCGCGGCGTACTCCTCGTCGCTGATCTCGTACGGCGTGCGCATCGGGCTGCGCAGGCCGCCGCCCACGAAGCCGAAGACCCGGCCGCCGATCTCCACCCGCTCCCCGTCGAGCACGGTCGTGCCGGGGCGGGCGTACTCGGGCCACAGCGGCGGCACGTCGACGTTGCCGTAGGTGGCGTACGTCGGAGTGGGGAAGGCGGCGAACAGCTCGGCGTACTGCTTGCGCACGGCTCCCTCGATCAGCTTCGACCGGTCTTCGCCGACGCCCGCCCACAGCCCCGCCCCGAACTCCCGTGCCTCGGCGAAGCGGCGGGCGGTGCGCAGCTCGACGATGCGGTCGGCGTTCGCGACGCCGAACAGTTCGGGGAAGATGCCGCGCGAGTGGTCGGCGTAGTCGAGGAAGAGGACCAGGTCGCCGAGACAGATCAGGGCGTCGGCGCCCTCGCCGGCCCTGGCCAGGTCGCGTGCGTTGCCGTGCACGTCGCTGACCACGTGGACGCGCGTGCTCGTGTTACGGGCCGGTGTGGGTGCCATGGCGATCAAGCGTAAGCAGCGCGCGCCTCGTGTGAACAGTGGCGGTCGGACCTGCGGTTACTGGCTGGTCGGTTGATCCGTCGACTACTGTGCGCGAAGGAAACCCCATCCGTGTGACGCGGCGAACATCTCGCGGGGACCCCCTGTCGGAGAACGCATACCGGCGGGTAACGTCCGGGCAGTCCAGTCGTGCTCAGGATTTCAACCACCTCCCGAGCACCAGCCCGAGCCTTGGACCGCACCGTCGCATCACACAGTGTCGTGGCGCCGGCGCCCTATGAGGAGCAGCAGTCTTGCGCGAGTTCAGCCTTCCGGCCTTGTACGAGGTCCCCGCGGACGGAAACCTGACCGACATCGTCCGCAGAAACGCCGCGCAGCATCCCGACGTCGCCGTCATCTCCCGCAAGACGGGAGGCGCCTGGCAGGACGTGACCGCCCGCGACTTCCTCTCCGAGGTGCACTCCGCCGCCAAGGGGCTGATCGCGTCCGGCGTCCAGCCCGGCGACCGGGTCGGCCTGATGTCCCGTACCCGCTACGAGTGGACGCTGCTGGACTTCGCCATCTGGAGCGCGGGCGCGATCACCGTGCCGGTGTACGAGACCAGCTCGCCGGAGCAGGTGCAGTGGATCCTCAGCGACTCGGGGGCCACCGCCTGCGTCGTGGAGTCGGCCGGGCACGCCGCCGTCGTCGAGTCGGTGCGCGAGGCGCTGCCCGCCCTCAAGAACGTCTGGCAGATCGACGCCGGCGGCGTGGACGAACTGGGACGCCTCGGCCAGGACGTCACCGACCGCGCCGTCGAGGAGCGCGGCTCGATCGCGAAGGCCGACGACCCCGCGACCATCGTCTACACCTCCGGCACCACCGGCCGCCCCAAGGGCTGCGTCCTCACCCACCGCAGCTTCTTCGCCGAGTGCGGGAACGTGGTGGAGCGTCTGCGTCCGCTGTTCCGCACCGGTGAGTGTTCCGTCCTCCTCTTCCTTCCTCTCGCGCATGTCTTCGGGCGTCTTGTGCAGGTCGCGCCGATGATCGCGCCGATCAAGCTGGGCTGCGTCCCCGACATCAAGAACCTCACGGACGAGCTGGCCGCCTTCCGGCCGACGCTGATCCTCGGTGTGCCGCGGGTCTTCGAGAAGGTCTACAACTCGGCGCGCGCCAAGGCGCAGGCCGACGGCAAGGGCAAGATCTTCGACAAGGCGGCGGACACCGCCATCGCGTACAGCAGGGCACTGGACTCGCCGTCGGGTCCGTCCGTCGGCCTGAGGATCAAGCACAAGGTCTTCGACCGGCTCGTCTACAGCAAGCTGCGCACGGTCCTCGGCGGACGCGGCGAGTACGCCATCTCCGGCGGCGCCCCGCTCGGCGAGCGGCTCGGCCACTTCTTCCGCGGCATCGGCTTCACGGTCCTGGAGGGCTACGGCCTGACCGAGTCCTGCGCGGCCACCGCCTTCAACCCCTGGGACCGGCAGAAGATCGGCACGGTCGGTCAGCCGCTGCCCGGCTCCGTGGTGCGCATCGCGGACGACGGGGAGGTGCTGCTGCACGGCGAGCACCTGTTCAAGGAGTACTGGAACAACCCGGGCGCGACCGCCGAGGCGCTGGCCGACGGCTGGTTCCACACCGGTGACATCGGCACCCTCGACGAGGACGGGTATCTGCGGATCACCGGCCGCAAGAAGGAGATCATCGTCACCGCCGGCGGAAAGAACGTCGCCCCGGCCGTGATCGAGGACCGCATCCGCGCGCACGCGCTGGTCGCGGAGTGCATGGTGGTCGGCGACGGGCGGCCCTTCGTGGGCGCGCTGGTCACCCTCGACGACGAGTTCCTCGGGCGGTGGTGCGCGGAGCATGGCAAGCCTGCCGGGTCTACGGCGGCGTCGCTGCGGGACGATGCGGAGCTGCTTGCGGAGATTCAGTCGGCGATCGATGACGGGAACTCGGCGGTTTCCAAGGCGGAGTCGGTGCGGAAGTTTCGGGTGCTGGGGGCTCAGTTCACGGAGGAGTCGGGGCACTTGACTCCGTCGTTGAAGCTGAAGCGGAATGTTGTCGCCAAGGATTATGCGGGGGAGATCGAGGCGATTTACGCCAAGTAGGGGCGCCTAAGGGGGTGCCGGGTACGGTTCGTCGGCGGCGTTTCCGTCCGTCGTGGCTTGTCGCGCCCACGCGGCGGAGCCGCACAATGTCACAGCCCCGCGCCCCCAGGCACCTCCAGCTCCCCCTGCTGCCAAAGGTGCCCCCGCTACAGCAGCGCCTTCAGGTGTTCCGCCAGCAGGTCCCAGCGCCACTTTTCCTCGACCCAGGCTCGGCCCCGTTCCCCCATGCGGTGGCGCAGCTCGGCGTCGGACAGGAGGGTGACGATGCGGTCGGCCGTGTCGTGCTGGGAGTCGCCGCGCACCACCCAGCCCGTCTCGCCGTCGAGGACCGCGTCCGGGGCGCCGCCGGAGTCGCCGGCGATGACCGGGAGGCCGGTCGCGGAGGCTTCCAGGTAGACGATGCCGAGGCCCTCCACGTCGAGGCCGCCACGGCGGGTGCGGCAGGGCATGGCGAAGACGTCGCCGGCTCCGTAGTGCGCGGGGAGTTCGGACCAGGGCACGGCGCCGGTGAAGTGGACGGAGGCGGCGACGCCGGTGTCCTCGGCGAGGCGGCGCAGGTCCTTCTCGTAGGGGCCGCCGCCGACGATCAGCAGGACGGTGTCCGGCTCGGCGGCGAGGATGCGCGGCATGGCCCGGATCAGGGTGTCCTGGCCCTTGCGCGGGACAAGCCGTGAGACGCAGACCACTACGGGGCGCTCGGTCAGCCCGAGGCGGGCGCGGACCTCGTCGCCGCCGCTGCCCGGGTGGAAGGTCTTCTCGTCGACGCCGGGCGGCAGCTGTGTCATCCGTGCGGCGGCCGCCGGGGTGAGCGCGCCCGCTATGCGTGAGCGCGTGTACTCGCCCAGGTAGGTGATCGTGTCCGTGGAGTCCCCGATACGGCGCAGCAGCTGACGGGCGGCGGGCAGCTGGGCCCAGCCCGCCTCGTGGCCGTGGGTGGTGGCGACGAGGCGCTCGGCGCCCGCCCTGCGCAGCGCCGGTGCCATCAGGCCGAGGGGTGCCGCCGCGCCGAACCACACCGAGGTGCAGCCGTGCTCGCGCAGCAGTCCGACCGCTCGCCGGGTCGCGCCCGGCGTCGGCAGCAGCATCGTCGTACGGTCGCGTACCACGGTGAAGGGCTGCTCGGCGTCGAAGGCGGCGGTGGCCTCGACGCCCTCCCGGCTCCGTTTCCACGTGGAGGCGTAGACGACCAGCCGCTCGGGGTCCAGCCGTAGCGCCATGTTGTGCAGGAAGGCCTGGATGCCGCCCGGGCGGGGCGGGAAGTCGTTCGTCACGATCAAGGTCTTGCGCACGCCGCCGACCCTACCGAACCCTCCGTGCGGGCCGGGGCCCGGTCGCGTCCTGTGGCAGACACACAGGTGTCCGGGTCATCATGGCCGCACCGGCAGGACAGGAGCGGACGGGCAGGGAGCACGTGAAGACGAGGGACGCGGTGCGGTCACCGTGGTGGCCGCTGACGGTCTGGGGCGCCACGCGGATGTTGCTGCTGCTGTTCGTGCTGAAGGTGCTGGTCTTCCCCGGTCCGGACGTCACCAGCGACGTGTCCGTCATCTACCGGGACTGGTACGAGATCCTGCGCACCGGAACGTTTCCGCTGGACGACGTCACCTGGCAGTACCCGCCCGCGGCGGCCTTCGCGGTCCTCTCCCCCGGGCTGCTGCCCTTCCTGGAGTACGCGACGGCCTTCTTCGTCCTGGCCTGTGCCGCGGACCTGGCCGTCCTGGCCCTGCTGTGGCGGGCGGGCCGGGGACCCGGGCGGTCGCCGCGCGGGGCCTGGGTGTGGGTGGTGGGCGTGCCGCTGCTGGGCCCTACGGTGTACGCCCGCTACGACGTGATGGTCACCGCCGTCGCGGTGGCCGCGCTGCTCGCCGCGGGGCGGCATCCGCGCGTGGCGGGGGCCCTGGCGGCGCTCGGGGCGCTGCTGAAGGTGTGGCCGGCGCTGGTGCTGCTCGGGATGCGCGGGCGCTCGCCGTGGGTCGCCGCGGCGATGAGCGGGGCCGGGCTGGCCGCACTGTTCGCCGTGACGATGCCGGGGGCGTTCGCGTTCCTGACGTTCCAGCGCGAGCGGGGCACCGAGGTGGAATCACTGGGGTCGCTGGTGTTCCACGTCGCCCGGCACTTCGGCTGGCAGGGCGAGGTGCTGCTGAACTACGGCTCGGTGGAGTTCCTCGGCCCGTACGTGGGCGCGGTGAGCACGGTCGCCCTGGCGCTGAGCGCGCTCGGCCTCGGCTGGCTGTTGCTGTGGCGGCTGAGGGCGGCCCGGTTCGCGGCGCACACGGCGGCGGACGCGGCCTTCGTGGCGGTGCTGGTGTTCACGGTGACGAGCCGGGTGATCAGTCCGCAGTACCTGGTGTGGCTGGTCGGCCTCGCGGCGGTCTGCCGGTGCTTCCGGGCGAGCCGGATGCGGGTGCCGGTCGCGCTGGTGCTGGCGGCGGCCCTGGTGACGGTGCTGGAGTTCCCGGTGCTGTTCGCCGATGTCGTGGCGAGCACTCCGCTCGGCATCGCGCTCCTGGCCGTCCGCAACGGTCTGCTGGTGGCCGCCACCCTGGTCGCGGCCCGTGCCTTGTGGCGCGGCACGCGGCGGCGCGGGCCCGCGGGGCCGGGGGAGAGGTCGGGACGGCTCAGACCTGCTCGCCGCGAAGACACTCCCGCCATCGCGCCGTGAAACCCCCGGGCCTCGCCCCCGCCCCCAGCCCCCGATCACACCCACCGTTGCCACGAGCGACCGTCCCCCGGCCCGAGAGCAGCACGGCTCAGCCCAGCTCGCCCCGCAGATACTCCCGCCATCGCGCCGTGAAGTCCTCGGGCGTCGTCCCGAGCACCTCGTCCATCGCCGCCGCCACCGCGCCCGCGCGCTCGTCGTGCGTGCCCACGGCGCGGTAGAACGCGTCCAGCCGGTCCTCGCCCCACTGCTCGGCGATCATGCGGCAGGCCAGCCAGCCGCCCTCGTAGGCGCGGGCCAGTTCGTCCGCGTCGGCGGTGAAGCCGAAGTCCTCGTCCGTCGGCAGTGCCGCGGGCACCCGGCCGTCGGACACCTCGCCGCCCAGCTCGGGAGCGGCCTCGTCGGGGTCGCGGTCGCTGCCGCGGTAGCCGACCCAGTCGGCGTAGCCCTCGGACAACCACAGCGGGGTGGCCGCGGTGGTGGCGGCGCGGGTGGCGACGTGGGTGGTCTCGTGGGTGAGCACGACCTGCTTGCCGAGGCTGCCGAGCAGCCCGTACGCGTCAGGATTGACGATGATCCGGTCCGCCGGGGCGTGCTCCCGGCCGCCCGTCTCCCCGGTGGTGACCGCGGCGATGCCCCGGTAGGAGGAGGCGGGCGAGCCCAGCAGGCCCGCCATGCCCTCCACCGACCGCGGGACGAGCACGACGACCCGGCGGGCCCAGTCGCCGTCCCAGGCGTCGGAGACGGCGGGCACCGACCGGTCGGCGAGGCCGGCGAAGCCGCGCAGGACTTCGGTGGACTGCCCGACGCCGAGCACCAGGCTGTGCGTCCCGCGCACGACCCGGACCGTGCCCTGGTCCCAGGGCTGCTGGCCGGACTCCTTCGCGGGCCGGTCGGAGTCGACGGACCACTCCCCGGCCGAGCCGTCCCGGCTCAGCGCGACGGTGCGGGCCGCGGTGACGGCCCCCCGGTCGTAGCCGTCGACGCGGTAGCGCAGCTCGGCCTCGGCGGTGGCGGTGTCACCGCTGCGGTCCACGTCGGTCACCCGGTACGACCAGTCGGCCAGCGGGATCGCGCTCAGATCGCCGAAGCCGGTCCCGGTGCCCGTGCGGGCGTAGGCGGCCCGGTCGTGGCCGAGGACGGCCGCCGCGCGCCGGTCCAGCACCTTCTGCACCTCGGCCCGCACCGGGTCGGCGGTGACCCTGCCGCCGCAGGCCACGAGGGCGACCAGCAGCAGGCACAGCGCCACCACCGAGGAACCCGGCACCCGCCATCGACCAGCCACCTTCCCGATCGTACGGGTGCGGGGCGGTACGGGTCACAGGGCGGCGTTCCGGACTCCGGTGCCGGGGCGGGTCAGACCCGGGTGATCGAGGAGACCGGCATCATGCCGACCGGGTCGTAGCGCACCGGTGCGCCGGGGTGGGGCGCGTGGATCACCTGGCCGTTGCCGGCGTACATGCCGATGTGGCTGGCGTCGTCGCGGTACGCGACGAGGTCACCGGGGCGCGCCTCGGACAGGGAGACCCGCTGCCCGGTGCCGGACTGCGCCTGCGAGGTGCGCGGCAGGCCGACCCCGGCCTGGGCGTACGCCCACTGGGTCAGGCCGGAGCAGTCGAAGCCGGAGGGGCCGTTGGCGCCCCACACGTACGGCTTGCCGAGGGCGGAGCGGGCGGCGGCGAACGCGGCGCCCGCGCGGCCGGAGGCGGGGCCGCCGACTCCGGTGAGGGCGGTCAGGTCCTCGCGGCCGGAGCGGGACCCGCGCTCGTAGCCCGCGCGTTCGTCGTCCGGGAGGGAGTTGAGCAGCGCGCGCGCCTTGGCGAGCTTGCGTTCCACGGTCTTCTTGTGGGCGGCGACGGCCTTGCGGCCCTGCTCCAGCTCGGCGAGCTTGCGGGCGGCCTCGGCGCGGTCCTGGGCGAGGTCGCGCATGGCCTGCTGGAGTTCCCTCAGCTCGCCCGCCTGGCGGCTGGAGATCCGGTCGAGGACGGACGCCCGGTCCAGGTATTCGTCCGGGTTCGCGGAGAGCAGCAGGGCGAGCGACGGGTCGATGCCGCCGGAGCGGTACTGGGCACCGGCCAGCGAACCGAGCGCGTCACGCATGGAGTTGATCTGCTCCTGCTGCCGGGCGATCGAGTCCTGCGCGGTGCCGACCTCCTTCCGCAGGGCGTCGGTGCGCGCGTCGGCCTTGTTGTAGGCCTCGGTCGCCTGCTCCGCCTCGGTGTGCAGGCGGTCCACCTCCGCCCGCCGGTCGTCCTGCGGGGCGGCCGGGGCCGCAGGCGCGGCGGTGGCCGGTACGGCGCCCAGGACTGCGGCGGCGACGGAGAGCAGGCCGACGGCGGCGGCGGAGCCGCGGTCGAACCCGGACGGTGCAAGGCGGCGATGGGACCCCACGGGAAGCCGCACTCCTTCCGCTGGCGGACAGGGAAACGCGGCAGACAGTAACCCCGTGACGGGGCACCGGCCAACGACCTCCGGACGGCGCGCACGGCGGCGCCCCGCCGCTGACGCAGGTCACCGGCGGGGCGGGGGTCCAGAGGCCGTACCGTGATTCGCCCGAACGGGCGGCACGGCGAGGGCGGTCAAGGGGCGGCGCGGTGTGGTCCGGGTCAGACCCGCACGCCGAACATGAACGGGCCGCCGATGGTGCTCATCGACTCGTAGCGCACGACCGTGCCGGTGCGCGGCGCGTGCAGGACCTGGCCGTTGCCGGCGTAGAGGCCGACGTGGTGCAGGTCGTTGAAGAAGAAGACGAGGTCGCCGACCTGGAGTTGGCTCATCGAGGAGATCCGGGTACCCGCGCCGGTCTGCGCCTCGGAGGTGCGCGGGATGCCGACGCCGGCCTGGGCGTAGGCCCAGGAGGTCAGGCCCGAGCAGTCGAAGGAGGACGGGCCGGTGGCGCCGTAGACGTACGGCGTGCCTATCTTGCTCTGGGCGGCGGCGAAGGCGGCGGCGGCCCGGCCGGAGGCGGGGGTCCCCTTGCCGGAGAGCACCTCGCGCTCGCTGCTGCGGGTGGCGCGCTGCTCCTCGGCGGCGAGCGCGGCCTTCTCCTTCGCGGTGAGCGTGTTGAGCAGCTTCTGCGCGGAGGAGAGCTTGCCCTGGACTTCCTTCTTCTTGTTGCCCAGTTCGGTGCGGGTGACGGAGAGGTCCTTGAGCTTCTCGGACGCCTCGGAGCGCTGCTGGGCGAGGTCGCGCTGCTTGCCCTGGATCTTCTTCAGCGCCTCGACCTGCTGACCGCTGAGCTGGTCGAGGGTGGAGGCCTTGTCCAGGTAGTTGTCCGGGTCGGCGGACAGGAAGAGCTGGAGGGAGGGGTCGATGCCGCCGGAGCGGTACTGGGCGCTGGCCATCGAACCGAGGCCGTCGCGCAGCTCGTTGAGCTCCTCCTGGCCGCGGGCGACGTTGTCCTGGATGGTGGAGATCTCCTTCTGGAGCTTCTCCTGCTTCTCCTTGGCGCCGTTGTACTTCTCGGTGGCCTTCTCGGCCTCCTCGTAGAGCTTGTCGACCTTGGCCTTGACCTCGTCCTTGCTCGGCTTCTCGCTCGGCGCGGCGTTGGCGGCCTGAGAGCTGAGAGCGACGGCGGCGGCGGCAGCGGTGGTGAGCACGGTCACGCGCGTGCGGCTCGGCTGCTTGGGACGACGGTGGGACGCCACGGAGACGAGCTCCTTCTTGAGAGGGATCACCCGTGCGAGGGTTCGAGGGCTGACCCTAGTGACCCACTCGTGATCAGTTCAAATCCTCCGCCGAAAAATCCTGGTTACAGACCGCGTTCTTCGTCACAACTCACCTGCAGTGACGTTCGCCTGACACTACGTTGCGTGACAGTTCCGTCAATTCAGGCATAGGGCGCCTACGTTGCGGTTGGTACGGAAGTGAACGAGGGCCGCCGGGGCGGACTAGGAAAGCCGCTTGAGGAGCACCACGGACGCCACCGGGCGTGCGCCGGCGCGCGCCACGCCGTCGGCCACCTCGCGGTCGGTCGAGACGACGATGACCGGCCGTCCCGGCGGCTCGGCGCGCACCAGTTGGCGGATCAGCTCGTCGGCGGTGACGCCGGGCTTGGAGAACAGCACCCGCACCCCGCGCGGCGGCGCGAGCAGCACCGGCGCCGCCAGTTCGGCCCCGTCGAAGACACAGGTCATCTCGGCGCCGGTCTGGGCGGCGAGCTGGGAGAGCTGACCGAGCAGCCTGAGCCGCTGCTTCTCCAGCGGCATCTGCGGATAGCCGGTCTTGGTGACGTTGTAGCCGTCGACGACCAGGTGCGCCTGGGGCAGGGCGAGCAACTGGTCGAGGATGGCGGGGTCGTTCTCGGACAGGGCGCGCGCGGCGATGTCCTTCGGCGTCATCCGGCCGGGCTCGACCGCGTCCACGGTCTCGGCGGGCCGCACGGACACCGGAGGCAGCGCCAGCTCCCTGCGCAGCCCCTGGGTGGCGTCAAGGAGGGTGTCCAGGAGCAGCCGTACGCGCATGTCCTCGACGCTGCGCCCCTCGCGGGCGGCCTTGCGGGTGGCCTCCAGGGCCGCCTCCGCCTCGCCGAGGCGGGTCTTGAGCCGCCGGGACTCGCTCTCGGCGGCGGACACCTGGGTATGGCCCTCGGTGCGGACGGTGTCCATCTCGGCCTGGATCTTGCGCAGCGCAGCCTGGCCGCGCTTGACGTCGCTGAGGGCCGAGCGCAGCTTGCGGTGCAGCGCCTCGGTCTCCTTCTTCGCCGACTCCAGCTCGGCGCGCAGCCGCTCGGTCTCCGTCCGGGTGTGCTCCCGGGCCCGGACCAGTTCCTCGTGCAGCCGCTCCAGCTCGGCGCGGCTCTCCTCGTCGGCGCGCTCGGCGTCCGCGCGCTGCGCCTCCTCGCCGGCGGCGGTCACCAGCTTCACCCAGCCGTGCGGGCGCAGCACGTAGGCCGCGGCGGCCACGTCGAGCGGGTCGGCGGCGGGCGGCGGGGAGCCGGCGTCCAGGATGCCGGCCAGTTCCGGCTGGGCGTCGCGGAACTTCTCGCCGATGCGCTGGCGGAACAGCGGGTCGCTCTCCACGGCGGCGGCCATGGCGTTGCCGGCGAACTTGGCCCTGCGGTTGGGGGCGAACCTGGCGTACTGCCTCAGCTGCGCGGGCAGCTCGGCGAGGGTGAGTCCGCCGAAGCCGTCGGACACGATCTGCACGACTCTGCGGCGCACGCCGTCGGGCAGCGGGCGGTCGAGCACCTCAGCGGCGCCGTCGCCCGGCCCCCCGTCGTGTGTCTCCACCATCCGTCATCCCCATGTCTCAGGGCGGTCCCGGCCGGGGACCGCCTCGTACGGGAACCGCTCCGCTCAGGAGGCGGCACCCGGCCTGTCCACGAGTTCCACCTGGTCCACGGCGTTGCACCAGCGGCACCGCACCGACTCGACGGTCTCGCTGAGCACCTCGCGCTCCTCGACCTTCGGCTCGCCGGCCAGGTCCAGGTGGACGTACTCGACGACCTTCGAGGCCCGGGTCACGTCGAAACGGGTCAGATTGCCGCAGAGGGTGCAGCGCCACCGTGTCGTGTCCGTCGGCAGGGGAACCGTCATCGTGGCTGTTCGCTCTCTTCCAGTGTCGGTGACGCCCGGGCTCCCCCGGTGCGTGTGGCTCGTAACCCTACGGCCTGGCGGGTACCCGACGCCCGCGTGTCCACGGCGGCGAGGCGGTATGGGCGGTTGCGGCCCGTTACGTCATGCTCTGTGTCCATGATCGGTAACTGGGGCAGGGGGCCCTCGGGACGGCTCGAACGCTCCGCACGGCCCGTACGCCACGGGGCCGCGCGGCGCCGGTGACGTACACGCTGATCACGCTGTGCTGCGTGCTGTTCCTGGTCAGCCCGGCCGCGGGCCTGAATCCGGTGTACGGCACCGGGGAGGAACTGCTGGCCGGGCAGCGCGTGTACTTCCGGCGCTGGGGCGTGATCCCCGCAGAACTGTTCGAGGGCTCCCTCGGTTCCGCGCTCACCCCCGCCACGGCGCTGTTCGTCCACGGCGGCTGGGTGCATCTGCTGGGCAACATGCTCTTCCTGTACGTCTTCGGCGCGATGACCGAGGAGCGCATGGGCCGGTTCCAGTTCGCCCTGTTCTACCTCGGCTGCGGCTCCCTGGCGCTGCTCGGCTACGCGGGCGCGAACGCCCACTCCCAGCAGTCCCTGGTCGGCGCCTCGGGGGCGATCTCCGCGATCCTCGGCGCGTTCCTGTTTCTCTTCCCCCGGGCGCGGGTGACCAGCCTTCTCCCCTTCCTCCTCTTCCTGCCGCTGCGCTTCCCGGCCTGGCTGGTGCTCCCCTTCTGGGCGGTCCTCCAGTGGCTGGCGGCGGGCCGGGCGGGCGAAGGCCCGGGGGTGGCGTACCTCGCCCACCTGGTGGGCTTCGGCCTGGGCTTCGCCTTCGCGTGGGTGCGGTTCGGGCGTACGACTAGGGCCTGTCCGGCGGAGCAGGCCGCGGGAAAGCGGCGGCACCTGTTCCGCGCCGGTGAGCGGGGGCTGGTGCGTGCAGCTGCAAGGCGGAGGAGGGAGTCGACGCGATGGGGGTCCCCCCGCGCGAGCGAAGCCGAGCGTGGGGGAGTCGGCGAGTGACGACAACGCCGCAGATGTGCGTGCCAGCCCCCGCGTCCGCGGCATGGTCCGCCGGACAGGCCCTAGAGTGAAGAGCGTTCCAGTGGCGGCCCCCGAGGGAGAGAACCAGCCGTGATCAGCGCGATCGTGCTCATCAAGACCAGCGTGGACCGGATTCCCGAGATCGCGGAGCAGATCGCCGCGCTGGAGAGCGTCAGCGAGGTCTTCTCCGTCACCGGCACCTACGACCTGATCGCCATGGTGCGGGTGAGCCGGCACGAGGACCTGGCCGACGTCATCCCGGGCCGGATCAGCAAGATCCAGGGCGTGGAGGGCACCGACACCCACGTCGCGTTCCGGACGTACTCGCAGCACGACCTGGAGGCGGCGTTCGCCATCGGTCTCGACAGCTGAGCGCCCCGAAGCCCGGATGAGGAGTTCTTCATGCAGGACTCATCGGAACCACCGGGTACCGCGCGCAGCATCAGACGCATGGTCTTCTCCCGCCGGATGGCGGCACTCGCCGCCGTCGTCCTGATCCCACTCGGTATCGCCGCGACCAGTTTCGCCCTCACCGACAGTCCGCAGGAGCCCAGGGTCCCGGCCAAGGTGGAGCTGGAGAGCGGCTCCCCCAGCCCGGCACCGGCCTCCTCCTCGCCCGAGCCCACGCCCAGCGACCAGGTGGTGACCCGGCCGCCGGTGACCGACGGCCCTTCGGATGACGACGATGACGACGACCGAGGCCGGGAACACGACGACGGAGCCGGGGACGACGGAGCCGACGGCTGACCGTGAACGCCGACGGGTCTCCGCCCGGGTCCGCATCCTGCTCTGGCTGCTGCTCGTGATGGCGGTCGCGCTCGCCTCGGTGGCGGCGACCACTCGCTCGATCCTGCTGCGCGACACCGACCAGCGGATCAACGGCCTGCTCGCGCAGGAGGCCGGCGAGTTCGCCAACTTCGAGGAGCAGGGGTTCGACCCGGAGACCGGACGCCCCTTCACCGACCCGGGCCGGCTGCTGCGGGTCTTCCTGGAGCGGCAGTACGCCGACCTGGACGAGGAACTGGTCGGCCTGGTGGGCGAGGTGGGCAGCAGGCCCACCCAGATCATCCAGCAGCGCGAGATCCCGGTCGACCGCCCCCTGCACGAGGACGTCGACGCCCGGCGGCGCATCTACGCCTCGCCCGACTCCACCGGCACCCTGGAGCGGCCCGAGGGCGAGATCCGCTGGGCCAAGGTCACCGTGGCCCGCTACGGCGGCGAACCGGCGGCCGCCTTCGTGGTCGCCTTCCACCCGGGGCGCGAACAGGCCCGCGCGGACGAGGTGTTCCGCGTCCTGCTCGCCATCTCCGGCGTCGCCCTGCTGATGACGACGGGCATCGCCTGGGTGGTGGCCGGCCGCATCCTCAAACCGGTGCGGCTGGTGCGCACCACGGCCGCGCAGCTCACCGAGCAGGATCTGACCCGGCGTATCCCGGTGCACGGACACGACGACGTGGCCGCCCTGGCCGAGACCTTCAACGCCATGCTGGACCGGCTGGAGCGCGCCTTCGCCACCCAGCGCAGGTTCGTCGACGACGCAGGGCACGAACTGCGCACCCCGATCACCATCGTGCGCGGCCACCTGGAACTGATGGGCGACGAGCCCGCCGAGCGCGAGGAGACCGTCCGGCTCGTCACCGACGAACTGGACCGGATGAGCCGCATCGTCGAGGACCTCCTGCTGCTCGCCAAGGCCGAACGCCCCGACTTCGTCACCCCCGGACCGGTGCAGCTCGCCGAACTCACCGCCGACGTCTACGTCAAGGCCCGCACCCTCGGCGAGCGGGAGTGGGTGCTGGCCGAGGTCGCCGACCGGGAGGCCGGGCTCGACCCCCAGCGGATCACGCAGGCCATGGTGCAGCTCGCGCAGAACGCGGTGCAGCACACCACCACCGGCCAGACCATCCGCATCGGCTCCCGCGCCGACGGCACCCGCGTCGAGCTGTACGTCGCCGACTCGGGACCGGGGGTCCAGGCGCAGGACGCCGAGGTGATCTTCGAGCGGTTCCGGCGCGGCACGGCCCGGCGCGGGGTGCGCGGCACGGGCGCCGGGCTCGGGCTGTCGATCGTCCGGGCGATCGCCGAGGGCCACGGCGGCCGGGTCGACCTGCGCGCCACCGAGGGCGGCGGCGCCACCTTCGTACTGACACTGGACTGACGTACTGACACTGGACCGACTCCGGAAGAGGCACGCCCATGAACCGCATCCTCATCGTCGAGGACGAGGAGCGCATCGCCTCCTTCGTCGAGAAGGGCCTGCGCGCCAACGGCTTCACCACCACCGCCGTCGGCGACGGCGAGGCCGCCTACGAGTACGCCCTCACCGGCGGCTTCGACCTGGTCGTGCTGGACATCGGGCTGCCCGGCCGGGACGGCTTCACGGTCCTGCGCGAGCTGCGCGAGGCCCGGGTGACGACCCCGGTGATCGTGCTGACCGCCCGGGACTCGGTCCGGGACACGGTGGCCGGGCTGGAGGGCGGCGCCGACGACTGGATGACCAAACCGTTCCGCTTCGAGGAACTGCTCGCCCGGGTGCGGCTGCGGCTGCGTACGGCGGCCCGGGCGCCGGAGGTGACGGTGCTGAAGTCGGGAGCGCTCAGCCTGGACCTGCGCACCCGCCGGGCCCGCGCCCAGGGGCGGACGGTGGACCTGACGGCCCGTGAGTTCGTGCTCCTGGAGCTGTTCCTGCGCCATCCGGGGCAGGTACTCTCCCGCGAGCAGATCCTGTCGCACGTGTGGGGCTACGACTTCGACCCGGGCTCCAACATCGTGGACGTATACGTGCGGGCGCTGCGCAAGAAGCTCGGGGCGCAGCAGGTGGAGACCGTGCGCGGGATGGGGTACCGGCTGCCGGCCTGGTGAAGTTTCCTTCATGTGACGCTCATTGAGGGCTCACCGCCCCCGTGAACCCTCGATGACGTGACGTTGAACCTCCGCCTCGCGGCGGCCCTGTGCGTGGCGCTGTCCCTGTGCGCGCTGCTGGCGGTCCCCGCGGGCTTCCCCGCCCTGGGCGGCGACGCGCGGCTCACCCTGGCCGTGTTCGCGCTCGCGACCTGCGCCTGGATCGGCACGCCGATCGACGACACGTACATCGCGCTGGGCGCCGGGCTCGCGCTGACCGCGACCGGAGTGATCAGCAGCGACACCCTCTTCGGCACCCTCGGGGACGCCACGGTGTGGCTGCTGATCTGCGCCTTCGTGCTGGCGGCCGCGGTGGCGCGGACCGGGCTGGCCGGGCGGGCGGCGGCGTTCCTGGTCGGCGGGGCGCGCACCGTGCGGCAGTTGGTGCACCTGACGACGGCCGCGCTGGTCGTGACGGCGTTCGCGGTGCCGGCCACGTCGGGCCGGGCGGCGCTCGCGCTGCCGGTGTTCCTGGCGCTCGCCAAGGCCCTCGCGGACCGGAAGCGGCTGGTCGTGATGCTGGCGCTGCTGTTCCCGACGGTGATCCTGCTGTCGGCGGTGGCCACCCTGATCGGCGCGGGCGCGCACCTGATCACCGTGTCGGTGCTGTGGGAGGCGACCGGGGACCGGATCGGGTTCACGCAATGGCTGCTGCTGGGGCTGCCGCTGGCCGTGGCGTCCTCCCATCTGGCCGCCGAGACCGTCCTGCTTACCACCACGCGCCGCGCGGACCGCGCGGGCCCGGTCCACATCACCGCCGAGGAGATACAGCGGCACAGCGAGAGCCCGGTCACCGGCCCCTGGACGCAGGCGGAGAAGCGCTGCGCGCTGCTGCTGGCCACGGTGGTGGCGCTGTGGTGCAGCGAGCCCCTGCACCACGTGTCGCCCGCGGTGGTGGCGCTGATCGGGGCGGTCGTCGCCTCCTCCCCCGCGCTGGGCACCGTACGGCTCAAGGACGCGCTGAAGACGGTGCCCTGGTCGCTGCTGCTGTTCATGGCGGCGACCATGGCGATGGGCGTGGCGCTCGCGGACTCCGGGGCGGCGAAGTGGCTGGTGTCGGGGCTGCCCGCACACGTGGCGCCGGCCGTCTTCCTCGGGGTCGTGGTCGCGGTGAGCACGGCGGCCCACCTGGTCCTCCAGTCCCGCTCGGCCCGCTCCTCCGTACTGGTCCCGCTGGTGATCGCCGCGGCCGTCGGCGCGGGGGTCAACCCGGTCGCCGCGGCCCTCGCGTCCACCGCCGCGGCCGGCTTCTGCCACACGCTGCCGGCCTCCGCCAAGCCGGTCACGCTCTTCTCCGACATCCCCGGCACCCCCACCTACACCCCGCGCGACCTGCTGCGGCTGTCCGCCGTCCTGGCCCCGCTGACCGCCCTCCTCGTGCTGTTCTTCGCCGCCGCCGTCTGGCCGCTGCTCGGCGTGCCCGTCACCCGATGAAGGAGTCCGCCATGTCCGCCATGCCATCTGTGTCCCCTGTGTCCCCTGTGTCCTCCGTTTCCTCCGTGTCCTCCAAGCTGAACCGTGTCGTCGTCGCCCCCAGCGGCTTCAAGGAGTCCCTGTCCGCGCAGGCCGCCGCCGACGCCATCGCGGCCGGGGTCCGCCGGGTGCTGCCGGCCGCCGAGATCGACCGGATCCCGCTGGTCGACGGCGGTGAGGGCACGGCCGTGGCGCTGGCCGCCGCGACCGGCGGGCGGCTGGCCGCGCTGGCCGCCACCGGCCCGGTCGGCGAACCCGTCGGCACCCACTTCGCGCTGCTCGGCGGCCGGGACACGGCGGTGGTGGAGATGGCCGCGGTCGCGGGGCTGTCCCTGGTCCCCCGCGCCCTGCGCGACCCCGGGGCCACGACCACGTACGGCGTCGGCGAGCTGATCGGCGCCGCGCTCGACACCGGGGTGCGGCGGATCCTGGTCGGCTGCGGCGACTCCGGTACGTCGGACGGGGGCGCGGGGGCGCTCCAGGCGCTCGGGGCGCGGCTGCTGGACGCGGACGGGTTCGAACTGCCGCCCGGCGGACGCGAGCTGGTCCGCCTCGCCCGCGTCGACCCGTCCGGCCTGGACACCCGGCTGAAGGACACCGAGCTGCTCGTCACCTGCAACCCGTACAACGTGCTGTGCGGCGAGCGGGGCGTGGCCCGGGTGTTCGGCCCGCAGAAGGGGGCCACGCCCGCGCAGGTGGAGCAGTTGTCGGCCGGTCTGGAGAACTGGGCACGCGTCCTCACCCGCGACCTCGGGGTCATCGGCACCGACCTGCGGGGCGGCCCGGGCACCGGCGCCTCCGGCGGGCTCGGCGCCGGGCTGGCCGCGGTCGGCGCCCGGCTGCTGCCCCGCTTCGACGTGCTGCTCGACCACCTCGATCTGGACGCCCGGCTCGCCGGTGCCGACCTGGTGCTCACCGCCGAGGGCGCCCTGGACCACCAGACGCCGCGCGGCAAGGTCCCGGCGGAGGTGGCCCGGCGGGCCAAGCTGTACGGCCGTCCGGTCCTCGCCCTGGCCGGCACGCTCGGCGAGGGCGCGCACGAGGTGCCGGGGGTGGACGCCTGCCACGGGATCATGCCGGCGCCGATGGCCCTCGCGGACGCGCTGCTGCGGGCCGCGGAGCTGCTGACGGACGCCACGGAACGGGCGTTGCGGATGATTCTCCTGGGGTCGCGGCTGCCGGGCCGGCCGGCTCAGGCGGCGGAACTGCCCAGGGCGGCCGAGGTGTCGGGCACGCAGCGGCCGTCCTCGGTGCGGTAGCTCCACCGGGCGCCGTCGCTGACCAGCTCCCGGACGGCGTGCACGAAGCGCTCGACGTGCTCGTCCGGGGTGCCGGCGCCGAAGCTCACGCGGATGGCGTTGAGGGACTTCTCCCCCGGCGCCGCCTCCGGGGCGCCGCACTCGCCCTGCGCCCCGGGCTCGCTGCCGAGCAGGGTGCGCACCAGCGGGTGGGCGCAGAACAGGCCGTCGCGCACTCCGATGCCGTACTCGGCGGAGAGCGCGGCGGCGAAGTGGGAGCTGTTCCAGCCGTCGACCACGAAGGAGAGCACGCCCACGCGGGGCGCGTCGTCACCGAAGAGGGAGAGGATCCGCACCTCGGGCACTCCGGCGAGCCCTTCCCGCACCTTCCGGATCAGGTACTCCTCGCGGGCGACCAGCGTGTCGAACCCGGCCTCGGTGAGTGCCTTGCAGGCGGAGGCGATCGAGTAGACGCCGATGACGTTGGGCGACCCGGCCTCGTGCCGGGCGGCGCTGTCGTGCCACCGCACGTCCACGCCCCCGTCGGCGCGCCGGGTGACACTGCGGCTGGCGCCGCCGCCGGCGAGGTAGGGCTCGGCCTCGCGCAGCCAGTCGGCACGGCCGGCCAGCACGCCGGAGCCGAACGGGGCGTACAGCTTGTGCCCGGAGAAGGCGACCCAGTCGACGTCGAGGTCGCGCACGCTCACCGGGTGGTGCGGGGCGAGCTGGGCGGCGTCCAGCACGATCCGGGCGCCGTGCGCGTGCGCGGCGGCGGCCAGTTCACGCACCGGCCACAGCTCGCCGGTGACGTTGGAGGCGCCGGTGACGCAGACCAGGGCGGGCCCGTACGGCTCGCGGGCGGCGAGAGCGCGCTCCAGGGTCTCGACGGCCTCGGCGGGAGTGCGGGGGGCGTCGAGGTAGGTCACGTCCGCGTCGCGCCAGGGCAGCAGCGAGGCGTGGTGCTCGGTCTCGAAGACGAAGACCCGGCTGCCGGCCGGCAGCGCGCCGGCGAGCAGGTTGTGGGAGTCGGTGGTGGACCGGGTGAACACGACCTGGTCGTCCTCCCGGCAGCCGAGGAACTCCGCGACGGTGTCGCGGGCGTTCTCGAACAGGTCGGTCGACAGCTGCGACAGGTACCCGGCCCCGCGGTGCACGCTGCCGTAGTACGGGGCGTAGGCCGCCACGTCGTCCCAGACCCGCTGGAGCGCGGGGGCGCTGGCGGCGTAGTCGAGCGCGGCGTAGGTGACCTCCCCGCCGGTGACGAGCGGGACGGTGACATCCCGGCCCAGAACGGGCAGCGGGGTGGCGACAGCGGTGGGTACGGACATGGCGGACTCCCGTGAGGACCAGCGCGAAGAAGGGCGCTGTGAAAGAGAAGAAGAGGGTGTGCGGAGGCGGGGCTCTGCGGCCCTATCGCATTCGCTGGTTCACGGGAGACTCCCTCGGACGACCCAGGACCCCTGGTTCCGCGAGGGGTCCGCGCTTGCCGTGAACCTTGCTGTCCACGACCTGGTCTTCACCCGGGGCACCCCGCCACGGACGGAGGGTTGCCGGACAGTCGGCCGGGGCCTCATGACTGTCACTCATGACCTGTTGAAAAACCTATGGGAACTGATCGGCGTCCCGCAACCCGAGTCCGGATCGCGGGACGCACGTCACACGGCGGGGCTCGCTACGACGCGTTGGTGGCGGCCACCCAGCGGTCCAGGGCGCGCTTGGCGGCGCCCGAGTCGATCGCCTCGGCCGCCCGGTCCATGCCGGCCCGGATGCGCTCCGCCAGGGGTCCCTCGCCGCCCTCCAGGGCGACCAGGGCGGCCGCCGAGTTCAGCAGCACCGCGTCCCGCACGGGGCCTCTCTCGCCGTTCAGCAGACGCCGGGCGACGTCGGCGTTGTAGGAGGCGTCGGCGCCGCGCAGGGCCTCGACCGGCACCAGGTCGAGGCCGACGTCCCGCGGGTCGAAGGTCTCCTCGGTCACCCGGCCGTCGCGCACGACCCAGACCCGGGAGGTGGCGGTCGTGGTCAGCTCGTCGAGGCCGTCGTCGCCCCGGAACACCAGGGACGAGTGGCCGCGCTCCGCGAGGACACCGGCGATGATCGGCGCCATCGGGGCATGGGCGACGCCGATCGCCTGGGCCTTCACCTTCGCGGGGTTGGTCAGCGGGCCCAGGAAGTTGAACACCGTGCGGATGCCCAGCTGGCCGCGCGCCGAGGCCACGTGGCGCAGCGCCGGGTGGAACTTCACGGCGAAGCAGAAGGTGATGCCGGCCTCCTCGGCGACCTCCGCCACCCGCTGCGGCGTCAGCTCCAGATTGACGCCGAGCTTCTCCAGGACGTCGGAGGCCCCGGACGCGGACGAGGCGGCCCGGTTGCCGTGCTTGACGACCTTCGCGCCCGTGCCGGCCACGACGATCGCCGACATGGTGGAGATGTTGACCGTCTTGGCGCCGTCGCCTCCGGTGCCGACGATGTCGACCGTCTCGCCCGGCACCTCGATGACGTTGGCGTGCGCGTACATGGTGCGGACCAGGCCGGAGATCTCCTCGACCGTCTCGCCCTTGAACCTCAGGCCCACCGCCAGGCCGGCGATCTGCGCGTCGGTCGCCTCACCGCGCATGATCACGTCCAGCGCCCAGGCGGTGTCGTCCTGGGACAGGTCGTGGCCGTCCAGCAGCCGGTTCAGCAGGGCGGGCCAGGAGCGGCCGCCCGCGATGTCGCCTCCAGCGGGGGTCACAGCGCTCATGGTCGCTCCTGATGGTCGTAGGTCGTGGAGATGGAGTGTGGTCCCACCCTATCCAGCCCCCGGCACGGCGAAGAGCCCCGTCCGCGGAACGGACGGGGCCCTTCGACCGTGGTGTGGCGACGCCGGAGGGTCAGTGGTGGCCGTGGCCGCTCGTGATCTCCTTGTACTCCTCGACGGTCGGCTTCGGAATCTGCGACTCCTCGCCGTAGTACGAGTCGCTCAGCTTGGCGCGGAGCTTCTCGCCGCGGGACACCTTGCGCTCGACACCGTTCTCGTCGACCGTCGGGCCGATCTCGGCCGGCTTGTACTGGTCGTGCGCGGTGAGGGTGTGCAGCTGCTCCTGGCTGAGCGGCTCGTGCACCTCGATGAACTCACCGTGCGGCAGGCGCTTGATGATGCCCGACTCGCGGCCGTGCAGCACCTTCTCCTTGTCCCGGCGCTGGAGGCCGAGGCAGATCCGCTTGGTGATGATGAACGCGACGACCGGGCCGACGAAGAACGCGATGCGGACGAACCAGGTGATCGCGTTGATCGACAGGTGGAAGTGGGTGGCCCACAGGTCGTTGCCGCCACCGATCAACAGAATCATGTACCAGGTGATCCAGGCGACACCGAAGGCCGTCCGGGTCGGGGCGTTGCGCGGGCGGTCCAGGATGTGGTGCTCGCGCTTGTCGCCGGTGACCCAGGACTCGATGAACGGGTAGACCGCGATCGCCACGAGGACGAGCGGGAAGATCATCAGCGGGATGAACACGCCCAGCGCGAGCGTGTGACCCCAGAAGTTGACCTCCCAGCCGGGCATCACACGGATCAGACCCTCGGAGAAGCCCATGTACCAGTCGGGCTGGGCGCCGGTGGAGACCTGGTCCGGCCGGTAGGGACCGATGGCCCAGATCGGGTTGATCGTGGCGATGGCCGAGACGGCGGCGATCACACCGAAGACCAGGAAGAAGAAGCCTCCGGCCTTCGCCATGTACACCGGCAGCAGCGGCATGCCGACGACGTTCTTGTTGGTCTTGCCCGGACCCGCGAACTGCGTGTGCTTGTGGTAGAAGACCAGGATCAGGTGGGCGACCACCAGGCCGAGCATGATGCCCGGCAGCAGCAGGATGTGGATCGAGTAGAAGCGGGCCACGAAGTCGTCGCCCGGGAACTCGCCGCCGAACAGGAAGAACGAGAGGTACGTGCCGACGATCGGCACGGACAGGATCGCGCCCTCCATGAAGCGGACACCGGTGCCGGAGAGCAGGTCGTCCGGGAGTGAGTAGCCGGTGAAGCCGGTGAACATGCCCAGGACGAACAGCAGGAAGCCGAACAGCCAGTTGATCTCACGCGGCTTGCGGAACGCGCCGGTGAAGAACACGCGCATCATGTGCACGAACATGCCGGCGAGGAAGATCAGCGCCGCCCAGTGGTGGATCTGCCGGATCAGCAGACCACCGCGGACGTCGAACGAGATGTCCAGGGTGGACTTGAACGCCTCGCTCATCAGCTGTCCCTGCAGCGGGACGTACGAGCCGTGGTACTCCACCTCGTTCATCGAGGGGTGGAAGAACAGCGTCAGGTACACACCCGTGAGGATGATGACGATGAAGCTGTAGAGGCAGATCTCGCCCAGCATGAACGACCAGTGGTCGGGGAAGATCTTGCGCATGTTGGCCTTGGCCAGGGAGTAGATCCCGAGCCGGCCGTCGGCCCAGTCGGCGACACGTTCGCCGGCCGGGGCCTTCCCGCGGGAGCGGGACTCGTTGCTCTCTGAAGTGCTCATCCGCGCTCCCAGAAGCTAGGACCGACGGGCTCTGCGAAGTCGCCGAGCGCTTCGAGGTAACCCTCGTCGTTCACGCCGATGCGCAGCTGCGGCAGGGCGTGACCGGCGGGACCGAAGATCACCCGGGCGCCGTCGGCAAGGTCGAAGGTGGACTGGTGGCAGGGGCACAGCGCGTGGTGCGTCTGCTGCTCGTACAGGGAGATCGGGCAACCGACGTGGGTGCAGATCTTCGAGTACGCCACGATGCCCTCGTGCGACCACTCGAGCTCGCGCTTGTCCTTGATGGCCTCCGGCTCCAGCCGGATGATCATCAGGGCCGCCTTGGCGATCTCGGTCTGGAAGTCGTGGTCGTGCTCTTCCAGGCCCTCTGGCATGGCGAAGGTGAGCGACCCGACCGCGACGTCGGAGGGACGCAGCGGCTCGTGGGTGTTCATGTTGACCAGCAACTTGCCCTTGGACCACAGGGTGTGGCGGAGGCTGGTGCCGGGCAGCGGGCCGAGGTCGCGCAGCAGGACGACGCCGGAGAGCGGCACCAGGGTGAGCGCGCCGAACATCGTGTTGCGGATCAGCTTGCGGCGCCCGATCACGGACTCCTTGGCGCCCTGCTTGAAGTCCGCGTGGACCTTGGCACGGGTCTCGGTGTCGGCCTCGATCGCGTGCCGCTCGTCGGCGACCTCCTCGTCGGACATCAGAGTGCGGGCCCAGTGGACCGCGCCCGCGCCGATCGCGAACAGCGCGACGCCGAGCGTCATGCCGAGCGCGAAGTTCAGCGCGCTGATGTGACCGATCGGGAAGATGTAGACCGACTTGTCGACCGGGATCGCCACGAACGAGGCGATGAAGCCGATGGTGGCCAGCATCGACACCGTGAACAGCAGGGCGACCGTGCGCTCGGACCGCTTGGCGGCCCGCTCGTCGGTGTCCTGGATCCGGTGTTCGTGGGGCGGCAGCCCCGGGTCGGCGAACGGGTTCTCCTCGTCCGCGACCTTCACCGCACCGTGCGCGTGGCCCTGCTCAGCGGGCAGGTTCTCTTCTGGAATGTCTTGGCTACTCATGACTTCCTGGCCTTTGCGGTCCGAGCGGCGACCCAGACGGCGACGGCGATCAGCGTGCCCAGTCCGAAGACCCAAGCGAACAGACCCTCACTGACCGGACCCAGTCCGCCGAGGCTGAGGCCACCGGGCTCGACGGTGTCGTCACCGTTGACCGCGTCCAGGTAGGCGATGATGTCCTTCTTGTTCTGCTCCGACAGCGTGGTGTCGGGGAACGAGGGCATGTTCTGCGGGCCGGTCTGCATGGCCTCGTAGATGTGCTTGGGGTCGACGCCCTCAAGAGTCGGTGCGTACTTGCCGTGCGTCAGGGCGCCGCCCTTGCCGGTGAAGTTGTGGCACTGCGCGCAGTTGGTGCGGAACAGCTCGCCACCCTTGGCGATGTCCGCGCCCTCGGGGCCGTACTTCTCCTCCGACGGGATGGCCGGACCGGCGCCCAGCGAGGCGACGTAGGCGGCCAGCTGGTCGATCTCGGCCTGGGAGTAGATGACCGGCTTTTCCGGGACCTGCGCGCCCGGCTGCTGGGCCGGCATGCGGCCGGTGCCGACCTGGAAGTCGACGGCGGCGGCGCCCACGCCCACCAGGCTCGGGCCGTCGGTGGTGCCCTGACCTCCGGTGCCGTGGCAACTGGCACAGCCGACGGCGTAGAGCTTCTTGCCCTCGTCGATGGCGAGGGACTGGGCGGTTTCATCGGCCTGCGCCTTGCTCGCGGGTGCGAACGCGGCGTACAGCCCCCCTGTGCATGCCAGCGCGAGGAGTAGGACGACGAGCGCCGCCAGCGGATGGCGTCGTCGTGCGGAGAGCTTTTTCACGGATTACCCCGGTGTCAGGATCTTCTGCGTCGATGCTTCTGGTATTGCGCGGGTGCGTGCCGCGACTACTTGATCATGTAGATCGTGGCGAAGAGGCCGATCCAGACGACATCGACGAAGTGCCAGTAATAGGACACGACGATGGCCGCGGTCGCCTGCTCGTGGGTGAACCTCCGGGCCGCGTAGGTGCGGCCGAGGACCAGCAGGAAGGCGATGAGGCCGCCCGTCACGTGCAGTCCGTGGAAGCCGGTGGTCAGGTAGAACGCCGAGCCGTACGGGTCGGACGAGAGTGAGAGACCCTCGTGCTTGACCAGCTCGGTGTACTCGAACACCTGGCCGCCGATGAAGATCGCACCCATCACGAACGTGACGATGAACCACATCCGGAGCTTCTTCACGTCACCGCGCTCGGCCGCGAACACGCCGAGCTGGCAGGTGAGGGAGGAGAGCACCAGGATCGTGGTGTTCGTCGCGGAGAACGGGAAGTTCAGCGTATCGGCCTTCTCGGACCAGAAGTCCGGGCCGGTCACCGATCGCAGGGTGAAGTACATCGCGAAGAGGGCCGCGAAGAACATCAGCTCGGAACTCAACCAGATGATGGTTCCGACGCTGGTGAGGTTCGGCCGGTTGACCGACGGGTGCGCGTGCCCGGTTTCTACTGTCGTTGCTGTCGCCACGACCGACATTATGTCGGTCGCTTATCCCGCCCTCACCCCGGGGGGTGCCGTTCGGAGTGTCCGCCCCGTCTGTACTGCCCGTATGGCCCATCGAACAGCCCGTCGAAGCCGTGGCCGAACCGGTGTTGACGAGGTGTTCAAGGGAGTAGCATCCGGCCCAACGGGCTACGACAGCCACGACAGCCTTACCCGTCTTCACCGCGTATCGGAGGAAGCATGCAGGCGACCGCCACGGTGCTGGTCTACAGCGACGACTCCAACACCCGCGAACAGGTGCGGCTCGCGACCGGCCGCCGGCCGGCTCCCGACGTCCCCGTGGTCGAGTTCGTGGAGTGCGCCACCCCGGCCGCCGTGCTCACGGAGCTGGACAAGGGCGGGATCGACGTCTGCGTGCTGGACGGGGAGGCCGTTCCGATGGGCGGCATGGGGGTGTGCCGCCAGATCAAGGACGAGGTCTTCATGTGCCCGCCGGTGCTGCTGCTGATCGCGCGGCCGCAGGACGCGTGGCTGGCCACGTGGAGTCGGGCGGAGGCGGCTGTGACGCTGCCGGTGGAGCCCGTTGAATTCGCCGGTGCGCTGGCGGCGCTGTTGCGCCAGAAGAGGCTCCAGAGCGCCTGAGGGGGTGGGGGTGCGGGTTGTGCGGCGGGTGCGGCTGCGTTGTGGCTTGTCGCGCAGTTCCCCGCGCCCCTGGGTGGGTCACACCACTGTCGGTCGCAGCCTTGCCGTCTCCTGACTGGTCGAGGCGTTGCCGGTGCCGCCCGTTAGGGCGCTGCCTGTGCGCCACTTGTTCCAGTCCAGGTTCCAGTCGCCGAAGCCGTTGCCGAAGGGCTCCATCGCCTCGCCGCCGGAGTTGACCACCTCCACGAGGTCGCCCTCCTGGACGGTCTTGAAGAACCACTCCGCGTTGGCGGTGCTCATGCCGACGCAGCCGTGGCTGACGTTGGCCGCCCCCTGGGAGCCTACGGACCAGGGGGCGGCGTGCACGTACTCGCCGCTCCAGGTGACGCGGGTGGCGAAGTACACCGGCAGGTCGTACGACTCCGAGGAGCCCTCGGCGATGCCCACGGTGCTGCTGCGCATGCGCACGAAGGGTTCCTTGCCGAGGACGACCTTGACGCCGTTGCGGGTGTCGAAGCCGGGCTTGCCGGCGGTGACCGGGACCTGCTTGATCTCCTTGCCGTCCTGGAAGACCGTGAGCGTGTGCGCGGCGGCGTCGGTGACGGCGACCACCCGGTCGTCCGTGGTGATCTTCAGGGGCTTGGCGGCGCCGCCCCACATGCGGTCGCCGACCTTGATGCCGTCGAGGGTGCTGCGGACCTGGATGGTGGCGTGCGCCGGCCAGAACTCCTTCGGGCGGTAGTGGAGCTTCTTGTCGTCCACCCAGTGCCAGGCGCCCTCCACCGAGGGCGTGGAGTCCACCTTCAGCGCACGCTCGACTATCGCCCGCTGCGCCTTGTCCCGGACCGGCTGGCTCAGCTCCGCGGTGATGGGCTGGCCGACCCCGTACGCGCCCGCCTTGGGCCCGAAGGTGATGTCCAGGGTCTTCTTGGCGCCGGGCTTGCCCGTCTCGAAGGTGAGCACCTTGCGGCCGGGCGCGCCGTCGCCGTCCTCGGTGCTGACCCGCACCGTGTAGCTGGCGTTGGCGGCCAGGGGTGAGGTGCTGTGCCAGCGGGCGCCGTCGGCGGACAGTTCGCCGGCGACGTAGCGGCCGGACGCGTCCATGGCCGTGACGTCCGTGATGCGCCCGTCGGCGCCCTCGGCGACGACCTCCAGGGGTTTGTCGGGGTCGGCCTTCTTCCCGCCGTCCTTGGGGCCGTTGAAGGAGATCTGACCGGCCGCGTCGTAGGGCGAGGCGGACAGCGGGTTGTCGTCGCCGGTGCAGGCGGTGACGCTCGCGCCGAGGGCCATCACCAGCAGGGTGCAGCCGACGACCGTACGCCCCCGCGCCTGGAAGTGAACCGTGTCGCTCATGACCTCACGCTAGGGAGCCACGTCAATGACGGCACGGTGGGTAATCCGAACGAGTGAGAAGGTGTACGGCAGACGAGGGGGCCCGGACGCTCCTGACGGAGTGTCCGGGCCCCTTGGCGCTCGGCGCGTGCTACTGGGTGCGGTTCTCACCGCGGTAGTACTCGAAGACCCAGCCGAACAGGCCGACCAGGATCACCGGTGCCGAGAAGTACATGATCCACCAGCCGACGGCGACACCCAGGAAGGCGAGCGCACCGCCGAAGCCGAGTGCCAGCGGCTGCCAGCTGTGCGGGCTGAAGAACCCGACCTCGCCGGCGTCGTCCGCGACGTCCGCCTCCTTGTTGTCCTGCGCACCGACGTCGACCCGCTTGGCCGTGAAGGCCAGGTAGAAGCCGATCATGATGGACAGGCCGAAGGCCAGGAAGAGCGCCGTGGTGCCGGCCGGCTCCTTGGACCAGTAGCCGTAGACGACCGCCACGACGAGGATGAAGACGCTCAACCAGATGAACATCTTGCCCTGGATCTTCACTTCCCGGCCTCCTTGCCGCCGGCGAGGGCCTTCTCACCGTGACCGACGTTCTCCAGCTGGTCGATCGCGGAGATCTCGGGGTGGTGCAGGTCGAAGGCCGGGGATTCACTGCGGATGCGCGGCAGCGTGAGGAAGTTGTGCCGTGGCGGCGGGCAGGAGGTCGCCCACTCCAGCGAACGGCCGTAGCCCCACGGGTCGTCCACCTCGACCGGCTTGCCGTACTTGGCCGTCTTCCAGATGTTGTAGAAGAACGGCAGCATCGACGCGCCGAGCAGGAACGAGCTGATCGTCGAGATCGTGTTCAGGGCGGTGAACCCGTCGGCCGCCAGGTAGTCGGCGTACCGGCGCGGCATGCCCTCGGCGCCCAGCCAGTGCTGGACCAGGAAGGTGCCGTGGAAGCCGACGAACAGCGTCCAGAAGGTGATCTTGCCGAGCCGCTCGTCCAGCATCTTGCCGGTGAACTTCGGCCACCAGAAGTGGAAGCCCGCGAACATCGCGAACACCACCGTGCCGAACACCACGTAGTGGAAGTGCGCCACCACGAAGTACGAGTCCGAGACGTGGAAGTCCAGCGGCGGCGAGGCCAGGATGACACCGGTCAGACCACCGAAAAGGAAGGTGATCAGGAAGCCGGTGGACCACAGCATCGGCGTCTCGAACGACAGTGACCCCTTCCACATGGTGCCGATCCAGTTGAAGAACTTCACACCGGTCGGGACCGCGATCAGGAAGGTCATGAAGGAGAAGAACGGCAACAGCACGCCGCCCGTGACATACATGTGGTGCGCCCACACCGTCACCGACAGGCCCGCGATGGCGATCGTCGCCGCGATCAGACCCGTGTAACCGAAGATCGGCTTGCGGGAGAAGACCGGGATGATCTCACTGATGATGCCGAAGAACGGCAGCGCGATGATGTACACCTCGGGATGCCCGAAGAACCAGAACAGGTGCTGCCACAGCAGCGCCCCGCCGTTGGCCGAGTCGAAGATGTGCGCACCGAACTTGCGGTCCGCCTCCAGCGCGAACAGGGCCGCGGCCAGCACCGGGAAGGCCAGCAGGACCAGCACCGCGGTCAGCAGCACGTTCCACGTGAAGATCGGCATCCGGAACATCGTCATGCCGGGCGCGCGCATGCAGATGATCGTGGTGATGAAGTTGACCGCGCCGAGGATGGTGCCGAAGCCGGAGAAGGCCAGACCCATGATCCACAGGTCGCCGCCGATGCCCGGCGAGTGCACCGCGTCGGACAGCGGCGAGTAGGCGAACCAGCCGAAGTCGGCCGCGCCCTGCGGGGTCAGGAACCCGCCCACCGCGATCGTCGAGCCGAACAGGTACAGCCAGTAGGCGAACATGTTCAGCCGGGGGAACGCCACGTCCGGCGCGCCGATCTGCAGCGGCATGATCCAGTTCGTGAAGCCGGCGAACAGCGGCGTCGCGAACATCAGCAGCATGATCGTGCCGTGCATCGTGAACGCCTGGTTGAACTGCTCGTTCGACATGATCTGCAGACCCGGCCGGGCCAGCTCGGCGCGCATGAACAGCGCCATCACGCCGCCGATCACGAAGAACGCGAACGACGTCACCAGATACAGCGTGCCGATCGTCTTGTGGTCAGTGGTCGTCAACCACTTGATCACGACGTTGCCGGGCTGCTTGCGCCGTACCGGCAGCTCGTTCTCGTACGAGTCCTCCGCTGCCGAGGCACCCTGGGGTTCGTTGAGGATGCTCACAGGTTGTTCGTCTCCCGGTTCTTCTCGTGGCTCGTCTGCGCGATGCCGGCGGGAACGTAACCGGTCTGCCCCTTCTTCACGAGGTCCTGGAGGTGCTGCTCGTAGCGCTCCGGGGAGACGACCTTCACGTTGAACAGCATCCGGGAGTGGTCCACGCCGCACAGCTCGGCGCACTTGCCGAGGAAGGTGCCCTCCTTGTTGGGGGTCACCTCGAAGGCGTTGGTGTGGCCCGGAATGACGTCCTGCTTCATGAGGAACGGCACCACCCAGAAGGAGTGGATGACGTCACGCGAGGTCAGGACGAAGCGGACCGTCTTGCCCTTGGGGAGCCAGAGGGTCGGACCCGGGTTGTTGGTCTGCGGGTTCTCCGAACTCGGGGTACCGCAGTCGTAGGTGCCGCCGGCGTTCGCCGGGAAGTCCTTCTTGAACCGGTCCGGGATGGCGGACAGTTCCTCGGAGGTCTTGGCGTCACCGGAGGAACCGTTGACGCTCTCGACGTAGTTGAAGCACCAGCTCCACTGGAAGCCGACCACGTTGACCGTGACGTCGGGCTTCTTCTTGAGGCTCAGGATCTCGGACTCGTCACGCGCGGTGAAGTAGAACAGCACCGAGACGATGACGAGCGGAACCATGGTGTACAGCGCCTCGATGGGCAGGTTGTACCTGGTCTGCGGAGGGACCTCGACCTTGGTGCGGCTGCGCCGGTGGAAGAACACACTCCACAGGATCAGGCCCCACACCAGCACGCCGGTGGCCAGCGCGGCAGCCCAGGACCCCTGCCACAGGGAGAGGATCCGCGGAGCCTCTTCCGTGGTGGGGGTGGGCATGCCGAGGCGGGGGAAGTCCTCGTATGTGCAACCTGTGGCGGTCGCCAGGACCAGGCCCGCGGTCAGTGCCTGCAGCAGCTTCCGCCGCGTCGGGCGCCGCGGCGTGGGGGTACCGCCCGCGCCGCCCGCGGCGTGGGGGAGGTCGGAGCCGTTGGGACTCACGTAGCGCCTTCCCGAGAGTCTCGCCCGCGCTGTTCGGCTGCGGCCTTCTCGGTGGTCGGTCGCCGCCCTGCGTCGGGCAGGGGTTTGATGTTTATGCGGACCAAACCCTAGCCGACGCCCTCCGGGGGGTCGCGGGGAGGGTGGCATACGCGCCGGGGGTCACTCCTTAAGGGTGGGATGGGGTGCCTACGGGGGTTGGGGCGGGGGGTTGGGTGGCGGCTGACGGTGCGTCGTGGCTTGTCGCGCCCACGCGGCGGAGCCGCATATCGAGCACAGCCCCGCGCCCCTGGCGGGGCGCTGCAGCGCCCGGCGTTCTAGCGTTGACGTGTGGCCTACTTCGATGCTGCTTCCGCTGCTCCCCTTCATCCCGTTGCCCGGCAGGCTCTGCTGGCCTCTCTTGATGAGGGGTGGGCCGATCCGGCTCGGCTCTATCGGGAGGGGCGCCGGGCCCGGTTGTTGCTGGACGCGGCTCGGGAGGCTGCCGCCGAGGCGGTGGGGTGTCGGGCGGACGAGTTGGTGTTCACCCCTTCCGGAACGCGGGCGGTGCATTCAGGGGTGGCGGGCGCGCTGGCCGGGCGTCGGCGCGTCGGACGCCACCTGATCGTGTCTGCCGTCGAACACTCCTCCGTACTCCATGCGGCGGAGGAAGTGGAGCGGAACGGCGGGACCGTCACCCAGGTCCCCGTGGACCGGACGGGCGCGGTGGATCCCGCGGCGTACGCGGCGGCCCTGACCGGCGACACCGCGCTGGCCTGTCTCCAGTCGGCCAACCACGAGGTCGGCACGGAGCAGCCGGTGGCGGAGGTGGCGGAGGTCTGCCGGGCGGCGGGCGTGCCGCTGCTGGTGGACGCGGCCCAGTCGCTGGGGTGGGGGAAGGTGCCGGGTGACTGGTCGCTGCTGGCGGCCAGTGCCCACAAGTGGGGCGGGCCCTCGGGAGTCGGGCTGCTGGTCGTCCGCAAGGGGGTGCGGTTCGCGCCGCAAGGGCCCGGGGACGAGCGGGAGTCGGGGCGAGCGCCCGGGTTCGAGAACCTCCCGGCGATCGTGGCCGCGGCGGCGTCGCTGCGGGCGGTGCGGGCCGAGGCGGCCGAGGAGGCGGCCCGGCTGCGGGAGCTGACGGAGCGGATCCGGGCGCGGGTGCCGGGCCTGGTGACGGACGTGGAGGTGGTCGGCGACGCGGTGCGGCGGCTGCCCGGGGTCGTCACCTTCTCGTGTCTCTATGTCGACGGGGAGACTCTGCTGCACGAGCTGGACCGTGCCGGCTTCTCCGTCTCGTCGGGATCGTCCTGCACCAGCAGCACCCTGACGCCGAGCCACGTCCTGAAGGCGATGGGTGTGCTCACCGAGGGCAACGTCCGGGTGTCGCTGCCGCCGGGCACGCCCGCCGAGGACGTCGAGCGGTTCCTGGAGGTGCTGCCGGGCACGGTGGCCGCGGTGCGGGAGAGGCTGGGGGCGCCGACGGCCACGGAGCCCGCCCCGGAGACCGGCGCGGACCTCGTCGTGGACGCGATCGGCCGCCGCTGCCCCGTCCCGGTCATCGAACTGGCCAAGGTCATCGGCGACGTCCCCGTCGGCGGCACGGTCCGCGTCCTCTCCGACGACGAGGCGGCCCGCCTGGACATCCCGGCGTGGTGCGAGATGCGGGGTCAGGAGTACGTAGGCGAGGAGCCGGCGGAAAGGGGAACGGCTTACTTGGTACGCCGGATCAGCTGACCCACCTCAGGGGCGCGGGGCTGTATCAATGTGCGGCTCCGCCGCGTGAGCGCGACCAGCCCCCCACAACCCGCACCCGACGACTCACCCCAGCCGCCCCCGAACCTCCTCCGCCGCCTCATCCCCATACGCCTTGGTGAACCGCTCCATGAAGTGCCCCCGACGGAGCTGGTACTCCTGCGTCCCCACCGTCTCGATGACCAGCGTCGCGAGCATGCACCCGACCTGCGCCGCCCGCTCCAGCGAAACCCCCCACGCCAGTCCCGACATGAACCCGGCCCGGAAGGCGTCGCCGACACCCGTGGGGTCTGCCTTGCGCTCCTCGTCGGGGACGCCGACCTCGATGGTCTCCTCGCCGACCCGCTCGATGCGCACGCCCTGCGCGCCGAGGGTGGTGACGCGGTGGCCGACGCGGCCGAGGATCTCCTCGTCCGTCCAGCCGGTCTTGGTCTCGATGAGCCCCTTCTCGTACTCGTTGGAGAAGAGGTAGGTCGCCCCGTCCAGCAGTATCCGGATCTCGTCGCCGTTCATCCGGGCGATCTGCTGGGAGAAGTCCGCGGCGAAGGGGATGGACCGCGCGCGGCACTCCTCGGTGTGCCGGAGCATCGCCTCCGGGTCGTCGGCGCCGATGGAGACCAGGTCGAGGCCGCCCACGCGGTCGGCGACGGTCTTCAGCTCGATGAGGCGGGCCTCGCTCATCGCGCCCGTGTAGAAGGAGCCGATCTGGTTGTGGTCGGCGTCGGTGGTGCAGACGAAGCGGGCGGTGTGCAGGGTCTCGGAGATGCGCACCGAGCCGGTGTCGACGCCGTGCCGGTCCAGCCAGGCCCGGTACTCGGCGAAGTCCGAGCCGGCCGCGCCGACCAGGATCGGCCGGATGCCGAGCTGGCCCATGCCGAAGGCGATGTTCGCGGCGACGCCGCCCCGGCGTACGTCCAGCTGGTCGACCAGGAAGGAGAGCGAGACCGTGTGCAGCTGGTCCGCGACGAGCTGGTCGGAGAATCGGCCGGGAAAGGTCATGAGGTGGTCGGTGGCGATGGAGCCGGTGACTGCGATGCGCACGGCGTGGACTCTCTCCTGAGGGGAGGCGGGTTGACAGTTCACGCTACCCGGGACCGCCTCCCGATCGAAGCAGGCAAAACTACCCGGTAGTACAACTTTCTTCGCGGTCCGTGACGTGCCTACGGTTCTGTTATGACGAACCTGAGGACCGCCGACCCCGCCCCGGCCGACCTGGACGGCGACCTGGCGTCGTTGCGCGGTGACTGCGCCCGGATGACCCCGCGCTGGTCGGCTCCGGCTCACGTCTCCACCCGTCCGGTGCCCGTCTCGCTGCTCCACGGCGTACGGGTGCCGCAGACGTCGGCCCGGTTGCTGGAGGCGATGTCGGACTACGGCGACTGAGCCGTTCGGGCGACGCGCGCCCGTCGCCGGGAACCGGATGCCCGCCCACCGCGTCCCATCGCTGTCCCCAGTAACAGCTGAAGGAGCGATGCGGTGAACAGCGAGCGACCCGACAACGACGACGCCACCGCCGCCGACGAGGCCGGCACCGGGCGTCCCGCGCGGCGGCGGCCCTCTGCGGTCGTCGTGGCGTCGGTCGCCGCCGCCGTGCTGTTGGTCGGCACGGGCGGTGCCTACCTCGCCACCTCCGCCTCCGACGGCGACCCGGACGGCGGTACGGCGTCCGGGGCGTCGGGCGACGACACTCCCCCGCCGCTGGCCCTGGACGACCACGGAACGTCCGCCGGCAGCGGTACGGACGGAACGAACGGCATCGCGCCCGGTGAGCCCAATCCGTACGGCGTCACCTACCGCGCCGACGGCTCGCTCCCCGAGGGGCCCGGCTCGGCGCCCGTGTACCGGACGAAGGGCGAGGTCACCGAGGCGGAGGTGGCCCGGCTGGCCGAGGCGCTCGGGGTGGCGGGCGCACCGCGCGTCCAGGGCGGCGCCTGGAAGGTCGGCAACGCCAAGGACGCCTCGGGGCCCCTGCTGACGGTGACCACGCAGGCGCCGGGCACCTGGACGTTCCACCGCTACACACCCGGCACCGACGACTGCAAGAAGGGCCCCGTGTGCCAGGCCCCGTCCGCCGACGGGAGCCCGGTCAGCGAGGCGGCCGCGAAGAAGGCGGCGGCGCCGGTGCTGAAGGCGCTGGGCCAGGACGACGCCAAGCTGGACGCGGGCCAGGTCATGGGCGCCCGGCGGGCCGTGAACGCCGAACCCGAGGTCGGCGGGCTGCCCACGCACGGCTGGACGACCGGCGTGGTCGTCGGTGCCCAGGGCGACGTGGTCGGCGGCAGCGGCCAGGTCAAGGCGCCGGTGAAGGGGGACACGTACCCCGTCCTGGACGCGAAGGAGACCCTGGCGCTGCTGAACTCGCCGGGCGGCGGTTCGGGGGCCGGAGTCGGTGGCATCGGGGGCTGCGCGAGCCCGGTGCCGCACGAGGACGGCGCGGACACGCCGTGCGAGCCGCCGACCGGCTCACCGGAGAAGCCCGGGAAGCCAGCGAAGCCCGAGAAGCCCGGAAAGCAGACGGTCACGGTCGAGGACGCGGTGTTCGGTCTGGCCGCGCATCCGGTGCGGGGGCGGCAGACGCTGGTGCCGTCCTGGCTGTTCGAGGTGCGCGCGCCGGGCGCGGAGGACAGCTCCACGGTCACGTATCCGGCGGTCGAACCGAGGTACCTGACCAGCGCGGCCCCCGCCTCGCCGTCCCCGTCCGACGAGCCGACCTCGAAGCCGGGCGAGCCGCGGGACGTGCGGGTGAACGGTTACACGGCCGAGGGCGGAGAGCTGACCGTGCACTTCACGGGCGGGGTGTGCGCGGACTACGAGGCGAAGGCCGAGGAGGAGGGCGGCGAGGTGACCGTGACGGTGACCGAGACCCCGCATCCGGACAAGGTGTGCATCCTGATCGCCAAGGAGTACGAGCGGACGGTGCGGCTCGACGAACCGCTCGGCGACCGGAAGGTCGTGGGCGCGGACGGCGAGAAGGTCCCGCTGCACAAGCCCGGCGCGCGGCTGCCGGCTCCGTCCGGGGGCCGGTGACACCGGGCGCGTTGAGCGGAAGAGGGCGGCGGCCCGGGGTTCTCGCC